>JBDUDE010000559.1:0-4284 GCA_040003105.1 Mucilaginibacter sp.
ATCCGCCGCAGTGCCCGACCCGGCTTATGATGCTGCTTTCCGTTTGACGGATACGTTGAGAAGGTTAGGAATTATAGTAAGTAAAGAACCCGAATCTACTGGTTCGTTAACCGAAAAACAACAGCGTATTCCCAATGGCATACTGATGTCAGCCAGACCTGAGGCGGTGGGAGAATACCTTAAGGAACTGCAAATGCCGAAGCTAACCACGCAGCTCACAGTAATCCAATCACCGCGTTTAAGCCAGATTGTTTATTGGCTCAACCAAAAAAGCATTAACCTGTACGCCGAACAACTGCTTAAAACCATTGCCTGGAAAGCCGGAAAAACGCCAACAACCGAAAACGGCGTTGAAGTAGAGCAGGAGTTCTGGAAAGCGCGCGGCATCGATCCGCATTCCATGAATATAGTTGATGGCAGTGGCCTCTCCCCCGGCGACAGGGTAACTACCTTAACATTGGCAACCATTCTGCAATCAGCCAAAAAAGAAGCCTGGTTCCCTGATTTTTATGCAAGTTTGCCAACCTATAACGATATGAAGATGAAAAGCGGCAGCATATTAAATGTACTTACCTATGCCGGCTACCACAGCTACCACGGCCGCGAACTTTGCTTTTCGATAATGGTGAATAATTTTAACGGGGGGAGCAAGGCGATAAAGGAGAAGATGTTTAACGTGCTGGATGAGTTGAAGTAGGCCCCTGGCCTCCTGAAGGGGAAACACGATAGCACGCTTAAAGGAGAAAATTATTAATTTATTCAGTTTGTATTTCACATGGTGAAGTACAATTATTTGATTGTATTAAATTATTAGTAAATTTGAATATGAACTTACAGGCCGAAAAACTTGAAGTAGTACGAATGATACTTGATACTGATGATAAAAATATCATCAGCGAGGTAAAGTCTTTATTCAAAAAAAACGTTAAAGTTGATAAAAAAAATTTGGAATTAGATAAATTTTACAACGGATTTAGGGATGGTATTCGCGATGTTAAACTATCGGAAGAAGGCAAAATTGACCTAAAAGACGCTGATACCTGGCTTAATGAGCTTTAAGGTCGTAACCACGAGGAACTTTGAAAAAGAAGCGAAACCTCTATCCAAAAAATATCCTTCCTTCAAAAAAGACATAGCAAAATTAATCAAAACCCTTAAAACCAATCCTGAAGAGGGAACGGCATTAGGAAACAATCTGTATAAAGTCCGGGTAGCAATTGAAAGTAAAAATCGCGGTAAATCAGGAGGCGCACGCGTTATAACTCATCTCATTTTCGAAAACGAAAAGGTATATTTAATTTCTATTTATGACAAAGCAGAATATGACACTTCCGACACAAGCCTGTTGTTAAAAATACTAAAACAAGAAGGCATCAAGTAATAATTTAGTTAGCGCGACACATCGCGTCTGCAAAATCCTATCATATTCCCGCCTTTATACTATTAAACGGCACACCCAACCCATCATTAGCAAACTGTGTAAGCACACTATCCTTCAGCATCATATAATCGCCATGCTGGGTTACTATCCATTTTTCGATGTTACCGTCTTTAACTTTCTGGGGGATTGTTTTAGATAACACCGTTGCAGCCGAATCCAACTCAATGATATACACTTCCTTTTTTTCGTCCAGCGGGTCATCAAAGGGGATGATAACGGTGTGGTTGTAATCATCAATAAACCGACCAATTACATTTTTACCGGTAATTTCTGCCGGCTTAAGGCTTAGCAAGTGCTTTACCTTTTCCTGGTTTAAGCCAAATATTTTCAGGCGTACCACGTTACCTTCGTCATCTTTCAAAGTATCAAACGATGCCACCTGGTTTGCGTTAATGAATTTGGCCGAAGCATAATAACTGTGCTCACCGGCGCTGGTTTCGGTATTGCCCGGCAGCAGGAAGCTGATATGCAGGTTTGGTATCTGGGTGCTGTCTTTTTTTAACTTTCCGGCAATAAGCAATAGCTGGGCTTGTGTCATCCGGTTGGCGATGTGCACATTTACAGTTGTGGCGGTATCGGCTTTAAATATTTTTGATACGGTGTAATGGGGTATATCCTGCGGTTTTTTGCAGGCGAAGAAACTCAACAATAAACAACCGGTAATTATTCTCTTTATGGACATGCTCGTAAAATTGCTTGAGGGGCAAAAATATGAACAATTTTATTGAGTGGGGTTACTTTTTATAAACCGGCTCTACCTTACGAGAGTCACATAACCACTCTGGGCGATATCTTTTCCATCAATCCTGGTATAGCTTGCTACCCAGTAAAATACGCCAAATGGTACCGGCTTTCCGTTGTAAGTTCCATCCCAGCCTTTAAAAATACTTTGCGATTTGAAAATAAGTGTGCCCCAGCGGTTGTATATCAACAGTTGAAACTTAAGGGGGTTAGCATCCTGGTTTGATCTGAAAATATCGTTTACACCATCGCCATTAGGAGTAAATGCATTGGGGAAAACGATGGGCTGACATGGGTCTTGCGCTACATCTGCATTAATTATATCAATTACGCAGCCCTGCCCATTGAGTACGCTGAAAGAGTTTGCGCCGGGTGGCAAAGTTTTGATAGCTACATCAATTGGGTACACCTGCGATCCGTATCTTATTGACTTAGCGCCTTTGGCATCGCCGTTTATCTTAAACTTTATTTCGCCGAACAGGATACAGTCGGCATTTTTTACGGTGAAGGTTATGTTGGGTATATCGAGTGTATAGTCCGGTACCGTCACCGGGCGCTCAACCCTGTCACCGCCCGATGATGTAATAACAAGATTATACGCGCCCGGCGGCACAAGATCAAATATCCCGGTTGCATTGCTTATATTATTGAGCGTGTAAGTATAGTTATCGGGGTGAGGCTGCGTTGTTACTGTTACTCTGGCCTTGCCGAACACGTCGCACTCTCGCTCAACCTGTATGTCGTTTACTGTTATCGGCGGGCAGACGTCCTGTTGCAACGTGTAGTCTTTTTCGTTGACGATGCAACCCTGGGCATTCAGAATGGTAAAATGGTAGTTGCCCGCCGTTAAGCCGCCAAAAGTGTGATCGAAGGAAAACAAATTACCATTATATTTTATGGTGAGCGTTGAATTATTGCTGCCGGCATCCAGCTTAATTTCGCCCAATATATCACATACCGGGTTTTTAAGCGAGGGCGTGATAGCGGGCGCGGTAAGCGTGAAGTCGGGTACTGTGAAGGAGGTGTTTTTGGGGAATTCTTCTCCGTCGGATGTGATGGTTAACAGGTAAACACCGGGCGCAAGGTTATCGAAGATGCCGGTTAAATTAGTTTGTCCGTTGTCAAGCGTAAATGTGTATTTGCTGGTATGTTGCTTGGTTATAATTTCTACCCGGGCCTTATAAAAAATATCGCACTCCTGTGTAATGCGGGTATCGGTAATCTCGATCGATGGAACTTCTCCCGCTTCGGTTACGCTTCCAGCATCATAAACAGTATAGGGTAAGGAGCCTGCGTTTCCTTTTATTACTTTATTTTGCATGTCCAGCTCAATCAAATCGGTATTATTACCAACTAAACTCAATGCAAAAAGGACATCTTTCCCATTCACATTAACATTGGTAAGACCATAAATACCCTGGGCTGCATAGGGAATATAAAGTATGCTATTACCAGGGTCTTTTAGCTTAACCTTTACAATCCCAACGTCTGAAGCCATATAGAGCTCATTCTGATAAAAAGCAAGATCGCCGCTCGCGGAATACGACATCGACCCTAAAAATACGGGGGCAGGAGACGGGCTGTTCGGATCGATCATATACAACTGATTGTATATCGCATAGTATATAACACCCTGCTTATCAACTGTCATAGAATTGGTGAATACATTCGAGGATATTAACCGGCAATTGGTAACAGAAATGGGATTTCCGGTTAAATCACCTGAAAACAGGCGTCCGTAAGCATCAGCGAAATAAATTTTATTGGTAAATATGGCAATAGAGTAAAAGCTTCCGTCATAGCATGCCTGAACCGGTACCGACACCGGGCCGTTAGCGGTAAGGGTTACCAGTTGCAACTGACCGGAGCTTGTAGCAGCATAAAATTGCTGGGAATACGTTTTTGTATGAAGAAAAAGAACCAGGACGAAAAGGAGTAACTTTCCTACTAATCTGCTGTGTTTAAATATCTGCCTGGACACTATATCGGGTGATAGGATTTAAAGTGTTAAATTAAGGCAATATTTTTGACAAGTTGGTTAAACCGCCATATTAAATTATTGATACGACGCCCATGGCACGAGGGTTGCCTTTTTGCAGATC
>JBDUDE010000072.1:0-4274 GCA_040003105.1 Mucilaginibacter sp.
CGGCGCGCTCGACAGCACCAGTTTCGAGGTCGGCGTCAAGGTTAAACTCAACTGTTATACGGCTTGAACCTACGGAACTGGTGGATGATATGTTCCGGATGCCGGGCACGCCGTTAATACTCTTTTCAAGCGGCTCTGTTATCTGCGATTCAATTACCTCGGCATTGGCACCGGAATAACTGGTGGAAACAGTAATAATAGGCGGATCGACAGATGGAAAATCCCGGATACCCAGAAACTTATAGCCCATGATACCGAACACAACGATAACGACCGACATTACCGTTGCTAACACAGGCCTTTTTATACTTACTGAAGCTAAACTCATATATATGGTTTACTTAATAACTTTTAAAATTTTTAAAGGAATCTTGTTGCGTATCTGTATCAGACCGGAAACAACAAGGCTGTCACCAGCTTTTAAGCCGCTTGTTATTTCAATCCGGGTGTCGGTACGTAAATCTGTTTTTACAACCTTGGCTTCAGCAATGCCGTTATGATAAATAAACACCTTGTTATCCTTCAAGTCGGGGATAACGCATTGCGTAGGCACCATAATTGTCTTAGGTATCTGGTCAAGCTTTAAGTTAATTTTGGCAAATGCACCGGCTTTTAATAAGTTTTCGGAGTTTGGCGCCTTTGCCCGCACGGTTATGGTGCGCGAGTTTAAATCAATTGCAGGTTCAATGGCGTAAACAGTTGCCAAAAAGTTATTTCGCGAACTTTCAATGCTAAAACTTATCTTGGTTCCCGTCTTAATCAAGGCCAGGTAACGTTCAGGCACCGAGAAGGTTACCTTTGCCGGGTCGATATTTACCAATGAGGCGATTGAGGTGGAAGGGGACAGGTACCCCCCGGGGCTGATATTCCTTAAACCGATAGTGCCCGAAAATGGCGCCCTTATTTCGGTTTTGGCAATCTGCGCCTTCAATACATCGCTTTGTGCCTTTAATGTATTTAGCGAGGTTAACGAGGTGTCGTATTCCTGCTGGCTTATGGCCTCCTTTTGTAATAAAATACTGTTGCGATACTCGTTTTGCTTGGCGAGCGCTACCTGGTAGTCGTTTTGTTTTAACGTCGCTACCAAATCCTGGTTATAAACCTTAACCAGCAGCTGGCCTTTTTTTACAAAGCCACCCTCGTTAAAATATATACCTGTTATGTTACCCGCGGTCTCGCTCACCAGGTTTACCTTTTCATTAGCGTCAATAGTCCCGGTAACATCAATGGTATTGTCAACCGCGGTATCTTTTACAATCATTAAATTAACGGGAACGGGGCCGTTTTTCCTTTTTGCCCCTTTACTTGCATTTTGGGCCATAGCTTCTTTGCCTTTTGCGCTAAAAAACTTATTGTAGACCAAAAAGGCTATAAGCAGTGCCAGCGCGATGTATATAATATACCTTGTTCTCATTTTTTATGGGGTATTGTTAAGGTTTTGTTTCGTTGTTAATTTCGGGTGATTGCTTCATGTTGTTTTCCATTTTTTTTAGCACGATGTTAAATATCTTCAATTCCTCATCGCTTATATCTTCGGTTATGTTTTTGTTTAGCGTTTCAAATGCTTCAACCAGTTTCGGCACGGCTTTCTTTCCTTTTTCGGTAACCTTTAACAGGTGCTCCCTGCGGTCGACTGGATTTATTTCGCGGTATACAAAGCCTTGCTCGGTTAGCGTATCAATTACGTTTACTATTAAACTTTTATCTTTTCCTAACTCACCGGCCAGCGCCTTTTGCGTTAGCCTGCCATCGTTATGGCATATATAGGCTAATGCATAGTAGTAGCGGCTAATACCCAAAGGCTCAACCTGTTTTGCCAGCTTGCTTAAATATGCCCGCCCCAAATTATTTAATTTGCGGGATATTGGTTCAATCAGTTTCACATCCATAATCGAACGCCAAAAGTATTGGTTATGCACCTTAATAGTTGTATGTATCAACCATTTTACAACAGCAGATACTATGCGTGCATTGAAAAAATCTATAACTTGCGCCCCGAAATAATTTACAAATCTCCCAGCAAAACGCCAGGCTGATAAAATTATCGCTTCAAAAACTCCACGGTGATGAAAACTATTAAGGTAACTACCCTATTTTTTATATTATTGCTCTTTATGAATGCTACAACTACCCAGGCAGCAAACGCTGTTAAAATAGCTTATACCGTAACTTTCCCCGAAGCACAGGCACATTATGCCGATGTGGAAATGAACATTTCAGGCATCGCCCAAAATACTTTAGACCTTAAAATGCCGGTATGGACGCCCGGCTCGTACCTGGTGCGCGAGTTTGCAAAAAATGTGGAATCGTTTAGTGCATCGGCCAATGGCAGGGAAATCAAATCGCCAAAAATCAATAAAAATACCTGGCAAATTAATACGGCGGGTATATCTGCCGTAACCGTCAAATACAGGGTTTACTGCTTCGAAATTTCGGTACGTACCAGTTTTGTTGACGCATCGCACGGCTTTTTATCAACCACGGGCATTTTTATCTACCCTGATAAAATGCTGAATACGCCATCGACCATAAAAATTGTTCCTTATAAAGGCTGGACCAGGGTCTCAACAAGTTTGGACGCGGTTAATGGCGATACATTCACACGCTACTCGCCTAATTTTGATATTTTGTTCGATTCGCCTATAGAGGTTGGCACCCAGGATGTGTTTGGCTTTGATGCTGCCGGTGTTAAATACGAGGTTTGCATGGTAGGCGGCGGGAACTACGACAAAGAGATGCTGAAGATTGACATGGCAAAAATTGTGGAGCAGGAAACCAAAGTTTTTGGCGAAAACCCCAATAAGCATTATGTATTTATAGTACACAATCACCAGCGCGGCGGCGGAGGCTTGGAGCATTTAAGCTCTACCACGCTTGGCGCATCCCGCGATAATTACACAAACCCTACCGGTTACCGTAATTTTTTAGGGTTGGTAGCGCATGAGCATTTCCACCTGTGGAACGTAAAACGCCTGCGCCCGATAGTTTTGGGGCCATTTGATTATGATAACGAAAACTATACAACCGACCTTTGGATTGCCGAAGGATTTACAGCTTACTATCAAAATCTTATTTTACGCCACGCCCAAATTATCGATCCGGAAACCTATTTAAGCGCTATAACCGGTGAGATAAATACCATCGAAAATCAGCCCGGCGCCAAAATACAGCCGCTAGCCGAGGCTAGTTATGATGCCTGGATAAAATCATACCGCCCTAACGAGAATTCGGCAAATACAGGTATCTCTTATTACGATAAAGGGGCTATCGCGGGCATGTTATTGGATTTGGAGATTATTAACGACAGCAAAGGCAAATATGCGCTTGATGACGTGATGAAGTACATGTACGATAATTATTACAAACAAAAAAAACGCGGTTATACCGACGAAGAGTTTAAACAAGCCCTCGAAAAATTTGCCGGCAAAAACCTGGACGAGTTTTACCAAAATTATGTTTACGGTTTAACCCCGCTCGATTATAACAAATACCTGGCATATGCAGGCTATAAGGCAACAGACGAACTCGCCGGCACCAACGAGCCAAGCCTGGGCATTATAACTGTCGAAAACAACGGTAAAAAATTTGTTATCGGCGTACAACGCGGCAGCGCCGGCTGGGTTGACGGTATAAACGTAAACGACGAACTTACGGCAATAGATGGCACGCCGATAACCGACATGGGCACCATGTTAAACGGAAAAAAAGTTGGCGATAAAGTTTCTATAACTGTTAACCGTGATGGCCTGCCGCTAACCTTGCCCGTTACCCTGTTGAGGAATAACCGCGTGAAGTACAAAATTGATTCGGTGCCCGAGTTTACCCCGCTGCAAATGGTGGTGAGAAAGAAGTGGATGGGGTTAGTCGACGCGGTGAAGTTGTAAAGGTAAAAGGCAAATGAACCTTTCCCCCCGGTCTTTCGGATTTCGGTCTTTACTGACTTTCCCCACTTTACTGACTTTCCCGACTAAAAATCATTTTTCCCAAAACATTTCGTGCGTTTCTGCATTTTATAGTTGTTTATCTATGAAATTTTAAATTAAAGCAGAACAACCATGAATTCATTACTATACATTATCGCAGTTATATTGATAATAGGCTGGGCAATAGGTTTCTTTTTTACCGCAATTGGCAGCCTGATACATGTACTATTGGTAATAGCTATTATAGCATTCTTGCTGGGGTTAATCCGCAGGCCAACGGCAGTTTAAATTTTAATTGAAATACAGCGATTAAATATAGGCTTGGTTAAATACCGGGCCTTTTGCTGTTTA
>JBDUDE010000930.1:0-4271 GCA_040003105.1 Mucilaginibacter sp.
CCAGCATCATTAAAAACTTAACATTACGCGAGTATTTGCGGAATAAAGCCTTTTGGCGCGAAGTTGATAGTTTTGCCATTTATACGTTTGTACTTCAAAATTAATATAAGTTTCGGTTAAAAGTTTTTTTTTCTTGCTTTTATCAAATCAAAAATGATATCTTTATGATATCATTTTAAAATCATAAAAATCATGAATACCGAAAAAACCATCACTCCCCCTTCAGGCTACCTCGCTTTTGTTTTGTTCCTGTTATTGCTTGCCGGCGCAATAGTATCTTTTGCGTTCCACTATATTGTGGCAGGTGTTATTGTTATACTAATCAATTTTATTTTGGTGTTGCCGGGCCTTGTTATTGTTAACCCCAACGAATCAAAAGTGCTTACCCTTTTTGGTAAATACGTGGGTACTGTAAAACAAGACGGCTTTTTTTGGGTGAACCCCTTCACCGCTAAAAAGAAAGTATCGTTAAAAGCGTTTAACCTAAACGGTCAGCAGCTAAAGGTAAATGACAGTGTGGGTAATCCCATCGAAATTGCTGCAGTAATTGTCTGGCAGATAAAAGATACTGCAAGTGCTATTTTTGCTGTCGAAAATTACCTGCAATACGTAAATATACAGAGTGAGGCGGCAGTACGGCATTTGGCAAATTCTTTCCCGTATGATAACATGGAAGATGAATCGGCACAAATTACGTTAAGGGGCGGTGCCGAACAGGTAAGCCTGCTGTTGGAAAAAGAGTTGAATGAAAGACTCGACCGCGCGGGTATTGAAGTGCTGGAAGCCCGTATATCCCACCTGGCTTATGCGCCCGAAATTGCGCATACCATGCTGCAGCGCCAGCAGGCCTCGGCCATTATATCGGCCCGCAGGTTGATTGTTGAAGGAGCGGTTGGCATGGTTGAAATGGCGTTGGCCAAATTATCCGAGAAAAAAATAGTTGAGCTTGATGAGGAACGCAAAGCTGCCATGGTGAGCAACCTGCTGGTTGTATTATGCGGCGACAGGAGTGTAAACCCGGTTGTTAATACAGGTACTTTATATCATTAAGAGGATGAGCGATTATAGAAACTTCGATCAGCTAAAAACCAATGAACTGTTTATTACCAGGTATAAATGGTTTAAACCCTATTATGAACTTAGCGACGGGCAGTTTATTTATGGTAAGCTGTATTACAAAAACCGCTTTAGCCGGCGGGCCACCATTGAAACTGCAGAAGGTTCCTGGACGGTGAGATGTAAAGGCTGGTTTAAAAGGTCTTCGCTAATAAACAAGGGCGTAGATGAGACCATCGGCACGTTGACACCTGCCAAATGGAATCGAAATATTGACCTGCAAATGGACAATGGCTTTAAGGCTTTCTTTAATTATAAAAAGCTTTTCTCGATGACTTTTGTGTTAACACACGAAATGTATGGTGATATATTTGCAATAAAACAAAAAGCTTTTAGTATAAAAAAGCCATATTTTATTACGTTCGATCAAACCTTGCAAATAAGCGACAGGCCACCTCTGCCGTTATTAATCCTAATAGGTGTAAATGCAATGTTAAAACGGCAGGAACAGGCTGCCGCAGCAACAAGCTAAGTATATGGCAGAGAAAAAAGCATTTATTTTACGCATTAACCCCGAAGTGCTTAAAGAAATTGAGCAATGGGCCGCCGACGAGTTCAGGAGCACTAACGGCCAGGTTGAGTATTTACTGCAACAGGCTTTAAACGCGCGCAAGAAAGGGGATAAAAAAAAGAAAGAGTCTTGAGTTTTTAGTCATAAGTCCAAAGTCGTTGTTTTGTAAAATAAAATGGCTACCGACTTCGGACTTAAGACTTTCGACGAATAGCTATGCATGCATAATAAAATTTACTAATTTTGCATCACCAAAATAACAGGCATCCTAATATGAAAGAAGTAGTAATAGTAGCAGCAACCCGCACCCCTATTGGCAGCTTTGGCGGCAGTTTGGCCAGCCTTTCGGCCACACAGCTGGGCAGTATTGTAATTAAATCAGCTGTTGAAAAAGCGGGCTTGAAGCCCGAACAGGTGCAGGAAGTTTATATGGGCAATGTTTTATCGGCAAATATAGGCCAGGCCCCCGCTACTCAAGCCGCAATATTTGCCGGTTTGCCTTCGCTACCCGCTACAACGGTAAATAAGGTGTGCGCGTCGGGCATGAAGGCTATTATGCTGGCCGCCCAGAGTATCGCACTGGGGCAAAATGATATTGTGGTTGCCGGCGGTATGGAAAGTATGAGCAACGTGCCATACTATCTTGATAAGGCTCGCAACGGCTACCGCCTTGGCAACGGGCAAATTACCGACGGACTGATAAAAGATGGCCTGTGGGATGTCTATAATGATTACCATATGGGCTCGGCTGCCGAGCTGTGTGCTGTTGAATGTAACGTTAGCCGCGAAGACCAGGACACGTTTGCAATTGAGTCCTATAAAAGAGCCCAGGCTTCTGTAGCTGAAGGCAAATTCAAACAGGAAATAACCCCTGTTGAGTTAAAAGATAAAAAAGGCGAGGTAACTTTATTTGCTGATGACGAAGAACCTAAAGCAGTTAAGTTTGATAAAATACCCTCGTTGAAACCTGTGTTTAAAAAAGATGGGACTGTTACAGCTGCCAATGCATCATCCCTTAATGATGGCGCAGCAGCCGTTGTTTTGATGAGTAAAGATAAGGCAGATGAATTGGGCATTAAGCCTTTGGCCCGCGTGGTTGCTTATGCAGATGCACAGCAGGCGCCGGAGTGGTTTACCACAGCGCCATCAAAGGCCATCCCGCTGGCTTTACACCGTGCCGGGTTATCCTCAGATGAAATTGATTGCTTCGAAATAAACGAGGCATTCTCGGTAGTTTCTATCGCCAATAACCAGCTTTTAAAACTCGACTCTGCAAAAGTAAACGTAAACGGCGGCGCAGTGGCGCTTGGTCACCCGCTTGGTGCATCAGGCGCACGCATTATTGTAACGTTGTTAAGCGTACTGCAACAAAATAACGGTAAATACGGCGCTGCGGGAATATGTAACGGAGGCGGTGGAGCAAGCGCAATGATTATAGAAAATTTTCGTTAATTAGGGGTGATGAAATCCCTCGTAGTTACCTGCTTTTTACTGGCCGCAATGCCACGCCTTATTTTCGCCCAGCATTCCGACGAAAACGGGCGCATTAAACAATTAAACCTTTACCAGGATACGCTTATTCAGCTTGGTAAAAAGTTTATAAACGACGAAAATGACCTGGAGCGCAAGAACGCTAATTACGCATTTATTAAAACACTGGTTAATGCCTTAAAAATATCAAACTCCTTTCTTTTTAGTTTCGACTCCGTAAAAAGCATTCGCGTAATCAACTCGCCCGATAACCGTTTCCGCATATTTAGCTGGAATATAAAAAACAGTGATGGCAGCTATCGTTTTTATGGCACCATACAGCTTAACACCGGGGGTAAACTAAAAATGTACCCGCTGGAGGATTATTCGCCGCTGCTGAAAAACCCGGAGGATTCTGTTACCGATAACCGGAAATGGTACGGCGCACAATACTATAAAATAGTACCTGTGTATTCATCTAAGCCATATTATATATTAGTTGGCTGGAAAGGTAATACGGTTGAGTCGACCAAGAAAGTGATTGATGTACTGTCATTTAATGGGGATAAGGTCGAACTTGGTTCGCATGTTTTCGACGGCAATGGCAAAACACGGGCACGGGTTGTTTTTGAATATAACCGTGAAGTATCCATGATGTTAAAATATGTGCCGGAGAATACCACGATTGTTTTCGACCATCTTGCTCCCCCCGACCCAAAGTTGAAGGCACAGCACTCCAGTTACGGCCCGGATTTAACCTACAGTGGTTATAAACTAAAAAACGGCAGATGGGTTTACGTTGATAACATCGACCTGAGAAATATGCCCGAGGCCCGTGACGAGGAATACGTGGACCCAAAGAAACAGGCGCAACTTGATAAAGCGGCTGCTAAGTCTAATAATTAGGAACCGATAGACTTACGAAGTTTTAAAAACTTCGTAAGTCTTACCGTCACCTAAAGTAACCCTTAATCTCTATTTAACTTGTCCCGGCCTTCTTTTAACCGGCGAAATTGATTTCACAATTGTCTGCCCGTTTATAGGCACTTTGACCGGCTTTTGGCGCGAGACGGAGTTTTCGTAAGCCATCGCCAACAAATCCTTTACATATTCGGCAGGGAAGTCGTCTTTTGTACGCACCTGGAAATAACGATATTGGGTGCCATTGCCTATC
>JBDUDE010000934.1:0-4269 GCA_040003105.1 Mucilaginibacter sp.
TAATGTATCTTCTACCTTAATAAACTTAATCATGGTTTTTAAAAAATATTTCCTGTGAGGCAAAATGGGAAATATTTCCCCAATTGTGTTAACTATCACCACGGCTGACGCTAATCCCAAACACGCACTATGGGTAAATAAGTGCCATTCCTGGGCCAATTAGCTGCTTTTTACAGCGCCCGGCAAAAATAGCACAAGTATTGCACTAATATTTACGCAGGGCCTATAGAATCTCAGTTTTATGAAAACAGCATTTTCGTTATTATTAGTTTCCGTTATTCTTTTGGGCTGCAGCAAAAACGCTGATATAGCGCCTGTAAAATCAGGCGATACAACTAAGACAACTACCCCTATTTCGACAAAACCCGATACAACCGTAAAACTAACGAAGGACGACACCCTGCACATGGCCGCATTTATTATTTACGCGCAAAAGGTTAAAACCAACGTGTCAGGCAAAACCCTGGTAATGGCATTTGACGAAAATGTAAATATATTTTTATTGGCTGAAGGGTACCAAAAAACCTCGGCTATCCATTTAAAAGAAGACTGGAAGAAAACGTCGTTAGCTGCTTTTGATTTTACAACTGTAAATGGAGACGGCCAAACCACATTTAACTCAATAGATGATAATTTAAACAACGTAAAGTTTAAAACCATTTATGATACCACTATAAACGGGGTGCCGGTAAAAAAAGTTAACGTTCATCGCAAACTTACATTTTCAAAAACATATAGCTCGGCGCAATTGGCCACCGACGAGCAAAATCTGCTGCTTGCCAAAACTGATGAACTGATTACTTTTTCATCATACACTTACTACAATCAGAAAAACTATCCCGTTACCAGTGCGGTAGCGTATGTGCAGTATGTAAAGTAAGTTGATTAAGTTGAATTAGGTTGAATGGGTTGATTAAGTTGTATGTTCCGTAGGTTATATGTTTTCTCAACAACCGGATTCCTAACTAAATTAACTCAATCCAACTTAATCAACCAGTAAAGTAATCTTCCCCACCAAATCAGCTAACCGGCTTGAATAACCCATTTCATTATCATACCAGCCCACAACTTTTACCAGGCCGCCGACTATGGAAGTAAGTTGGGCGTCGAAAACACAGCTATGAGTGTTACCTAGTATATCGGTTGACACAATGGGGTCTTCGGTATATTCCAAAACGGTCTTCATGGCGCCTTCGGCGGCCTGTTTAAAGGCTGTATTTATAGCCTCAACGGTCGGCTGTTTTTTAAGGCTGCAGGTAAAATCAGTTAACGAACCGTTTAATACCGGCACCCGTATGCCCGCACCACCAAGGCGGCCCTCTAAATGCGGGAATATAGCAGTAATTGCTTTGGCAGCCCCGGTGGTAGTTGGTATAATTGAGCCAGACGCAGCCCTGGCCCTGCGCAAATCTTTATGTGGTGCATCATGCAGGCTTTGGTCGCCCGTCATGGAATGTACCGTAGTAATGTAACCATCGATAATACCCCAGTTATCGTCCAATATTTTAACCATGGCGGCAACGTTGTTGGTGGTGCAGGAGGCATTTGACAGGATTGACGATGTCAGGTCAATCTGCCCATCATTAACCCCGAGTACGACAGTAGGTACACTTTTATCAGTAGCCGGAGCGGATATAATTACTTGTTTAGCTCCTGCTGTTAAGTGCTGTTCCGCTCCTTGTTTGGATGTGAACCTCCCGGTTGATTCTATTACCAAATCTACACCCAGTTCTTTCCAGGGCAAATTTAGTGGGCTAGCTTCGGCCAGCACTTTTATGTTCCGTCCATTAACGATTAGATAGTCGCTGTCAAAATCAACTGTGCCTTTAAAGCCGCGATGTACCGAATCGTATTTAAAAAGGTGGGCAAGGGTTTTAGTATCGGTCAGGTCGTTAATGGCAACAACCTCAATATTTTCCCGGTTTAAAATATTGCGTAAAAAAATGCGGCCTATACGCCCGAAACCGTTTATGGCAATCCTCATGGTTACAGTTTATAAGGCCGCAAATTTACTGTTTAAGAAGCAGAGGCAAGAATTAAGGGCCAGGAACGGGATGGGTGAGACGTTTTATTGCATTGAAATTAAAAAGCCGGAAATATCCCGGCTTCGTTGTTTTTATCTGTTGTTTGCAATCAAACAAATAAATTCCGGAATGCCAGGCTTTCGCGTTCTTTTGAGCGAAGGAAAAAGGTTATCAGCCAGTTAAATGCCATAGACATTGATACGATTAAAGTAATTAGTATTGTGTTGCCATATCCTTTTAGTAACAGTACCATAAATATGGTTAAAATATTAGTGGCTGTTAAAATAAGCGTGGTTTGTAAATGGCTAAGGCCCAGTTTTAACATACGGTGATGTATGTGGTTACGGTCGGCAACAAAAGGCGACCCCCCGTTTGCAATGCGCACAACAAAAACCCTGATGGTGTCAAATATGGGGCCAATTAAAATGGCAACAGCCAGTGCAGGGGCTTCGTAAACAGTTGGCATTTTGGCAGACGCAGGTGCAAGCATATTTACTTCGATAAACTTTAAAGCCATTACTGCAGATATTAAACCTATCAGCAACGAACCTGTATCGCCCATAAATATTTTTGCGGGCGTTATATTAAATCTTAAAAAGCCTAAAATTGAGCCAGCCATTGCAAACGATACAGCAGCCAGTTCATATTGCTTTACATATATAAATAATATTGCAAAGGCGCCATTTGCAATAATGCCGGTGGTAGCCGCAAGGCCGTCAATACCGTCGATTAAATTAAATGCGTTAACAATAAGCAGTATTATTAAAATTGACAAGCCGGCGCTCACTACGTACGGCATCTCATAAATTCCGAATACGCCGTACATGCTGGTTAGGCGGATATTGCCGAGTATAACCAATATGGCACAAACAATAAATTGTATGATGAATTTTGTGTTTGAATTCACGCCCGAAAGGTCGTCTTTTATGCCCATGGCAAATAATATGATACAAGCTGTGAGCAGGTAGTTTATTGGTAACGACTTATCCGTCATGCAAAAAAGCAGCGACGTTATGGTGAAGCCTACAAAAATAGCTACACCGCCAAGCCTTGGTATGCCATGGTCATGTTCTTTCCTGAAATGGCCCAAATCGTCATATAAGTGACGGAAACGCGCTACGTGTAAAATTGAAGGTATTGCAAATGAAGTTATCAGCAGGGATACGGCGACAATGAATATGTAATATACAAAAGTGTAATTATGTAGAAACTCCATCATCTTTAATCGTTTACGCTAATTATACAATAGTTAAATTTAGTGGCTGCAAGTAAATAACAATTGTTAATTTACCCAGCTACTTATTATTAACATATTAACATTATTTCATACTGATTAAAAGTATTGAGTTATTTTACGTGCCGGCTTAACTATTAATGCTATTAAAGGGAGCCCGATACCATTATTCCTCATTGCTTTTAAATCAAAGAATAATCCTTTTACGCGGGCCTTCATACTTTTGTTGCTTTTTCCGCCTAATTTCATTTTAATAATTACCTTTTTTAGGTAGTGTGCAGTTAATTTATTGACATACAGGTATCTAAGCATTAATTCATAATCTGCGGCGGTGCCATAATCAAGGCTGTAGAGACCGAACTTTTCGAATAATTTCCGGTTACAATAAAATGTTGGGTGTGGCGGCATCCATCCAAACTCCAATTTTCGGCGCGAAAATTCGCCCGAGCGCCACTTTCGTATAACAGTTGTCTTCTCGTTTATATAATCAAGGTCTCCGTAAATAATATCTGTATTATAATTGCAAAAAGCATCAGCAATATTGCTTAATACCGAATTATCGGCAAAATAATCGTCCGCATTCAGCATACCAATAATATCCCCGGTAGCTAATTTTATGCCTTTGTTCATCGCATCATAAATCCCCAGGTCGGGCTCCGAAACAAAATGACTGACATAATGTGCATAATTATTAATGATGTTGATAGTTTTATCGGTCGAACCTCCGTCGATAATAATATATTCGATTTCGGTATAATTTTGGCTTTTAACGGATGCTATGCAGCTTTCTATGGTGCTTTCGGCGTTAAAACAGACGGTTATTATCGATATTTTTAAGTCCTGCACGTAAATGGGTGGGCTGTTTATAACGGCAAAATTACGTAAATTTGACACGATACCTGTTAAACATTAGGCACACTTATTAATTATGCGGCAATTAATCTATAGTTTTTCGGTTTTAGGTTTGCTTTTAATATTTGCGTCGTGCTCTACAACGCAATATCAAGTGCT
>JBDUDE010000200.1:0-14445 GCA_040003105.1 Mucilaginibacter sp.
TAATCTCCTCACTGGCTAAGTGTTTCTTCTATGAGTTTTTGAAAGTAGAGGTAGAAAATGGACTGTTTAAAGTAAACAGCCGCCGTGTGGCCATGCGGCACCGGCTAAGCATAGGCACTATAACCAGCGAGCTGAGCATCCGCGTAAAATGGTTGAGTGGCGGGAGCCTGGGCACATTGGAAGAATCTTTCATCTCGAAGCTTAAACCGGGTGACACCTTCTGGTTTGCCGGGCGCAGTTGGGAGTTTATCAAGATAAAAGAGATGTCGGCCTATGTGAAAAAGTCGAACAAAAGAAAGGGTCTGATACCCAGTTGGGCTGGGGGACGGATGCCGCTGTCGTCGCAATTATCTGCAATGTTCCGGGTTAAGCTGGATGAAGTGGCACATGGTATTGAAACCGATGAGGAAGTTATCGCACTAAAACCATTGTTTGATTTGCAGGCGCAGCTTTCGCACCTGCCCCAAAGCCATGAGTTTTTGATTGAATCGTTTAAGTCGCGCGAAGGGCACCACTTGCTGTTTTATCCATTTGAAGGGCGCCTGGTGCATGAGGGCATGGCATCGCTATTTGCTTACCGCCTCAGCAAAATAAAACCCGCCAGCTTTTCTATCGCCATGAACGATTATGGCTTTGAGTTATTAGCCGACGAAGACATTCCAATTGAACAGGCCCTGGAGGATGTTTCCTTTTTTTCAATAGATAACTTGTTGGAGGATATCCAGAACAGTTTAAACGCCAATGAGATGGCGCGCCGGCGTTTCAGGGACATCGCACACATCGGCGGGCTTGTATTTACCGGCTACCCCGGTCAACAGGTAAAAAACAAACACCTGCAGGCCTCAACCTCGCTGCTTTTTGAGGTATTTAGCGAGTATGAACCGGATAACCTGCTGGTACGACAGGCCTATAACGAAGCCCTGGCATTCCAGTTGGAAGAATTCAGGCTAAGAATGGCGCTACAGCGTATCGTAACCCAAAATATTATTTTAAAAACCATTGAGCGCCCAACGCCGTTTGCTTTCCCGATAATGGTCGATAGCCTGGGCCGCGAACGTTTAACCACCGAAACATTAGAAGAACGCATTGCAAAAATGGCCCGGCAATATGGGGCCGACGAGGTTTGGGAGGAGTCCGAAAAGTCCGAAAGTCCGCGAAGTCCGAAGGTCCGGAAGGCAGGCATTACGAGAAGAAAGGGATTTTAAGATATCAGAGAGAGTCTCTTCACTGACTAAAGGTTTTTGTGCTTATTAAATTCCGCAACCGGCATTCCGACTTCCGAATTAATTCCAACCTTTCGCCTTTAACCATTCAGCTTTTACCTCATTCCCCCTTCGGCCCTTTTATCAAAATGACAACCAGCCAGATAATTGAAATAGCCTGTACCATTATCATGCTGCCAATAATCAGTTGTCCGCCCTGCCAGTGCAGTATTTTAAGCACCAGGCCAAGCATTATGCCGGCAAAACTTAGGATAAAAAGGATAACAGGGTACCTGAAATTAAAAAACATGCGTATAGCCTCGTTAACGTTTTTGTTTCAACCCCCTTATTATTGCAGGCATTTTGTACAGGCCGTAGCCAAACAATGCCCCCAACAGCAGGCTGCTCCATGTTTCGGTCTTCGGGTCGAAATTAAACACGATCGCCGTCATCAGCAATATTGCAGCAATGCCTATAAGCAGGTATATATAAACTTTTTTCATTAAGACTACTTCTGATTCAATTCCGTTGCGAAATTAATTGAAAAACATGGTTATTTAATATTTAGTTGGCGATAGGATTGCTGTGCTTGCCATGCAAGAATGCCACTAAGCACTGCCCGCAATAAACGGTAGCCTGAAGTAAAAAGTAGAGCCTTTGCCCAATTCGCTTTCAATCCAAAAATTTCCGTTATGGCGCGTTAATATTTCGGCAGATACATACAGACCTAATCCCAGGCCTTCGTACTTCATGGCGGTATTATCAACCCGGTAAAAACGTTCGAATAATTTGGCCGCGTTGTCCTTTTCAATCCCGATACCAAAATCCTGTACTGATACTACCAGGCCGTCATTTTGTATAGTCGAATTGATAATCACCTCACCAGCACCCGGAGAATACTTTATTGCATTATTTAAAAAATTGGTGAGCACTTGCTCCAGCCGATAGCGGTCGCCGTCAAGCATTGCCGAGGGGTTGCTTTTGATTTCAAGCTGATGGGAATTGTTTGAGAGTTGCACACTTTGCGTTACCTCATCAACCAGGTCCTTCATATCAAACCGACTGGCATCATACGTCATCTTGCCTGCAGATATTTTTGATACATCCAGCAAATCGGCGATCAGCTTTTCGAGGCGCTTGAGCTGCTGTAGGCTGCTCGAAACAAATTTGCCGTTAAAATCGGTGTTGTTTACGCCTCTTTCCATTAACTGCAGGTATGCTTTTAAGCTGGTAAGCGGCGTTTTTAATTCGTGACTGGCTATGCTTATAAATTCGTCTTTTTGCTGCTCAAGTTTTTTATGTTCCTCAATGTCGGTATTGGTTCCCAGCCATTTTACAACGGTATCGTCAATTTTAAACGGTAATGCCCTGGACAGGTACCAGCGGTATCGGCCGTCTTTCCGGCGCAGGCGAAACTCAACCTGGTAAAGCTCGGTTGTTTCGAGCGCTTCGTGCCATTTGTTTAAACAGCCCTGCAAATCGTCGGGATGAATAAATTCCTGCCAGCCCGCGCCAATAATAGCTGCCGCACTTTTACCAAAGTAATCCTGTGTTCGTTTGTTAACATAATCAAGCCCGCCATCTGCGTCTGCTGTCCACACCTGCTGTGGCATCGATTCGGCCATAAACCTAAACTGGGCCTCACTTGCCTCCAGCTTTAATTGCCCCTCAATTTTATCGGTTATTTCGGTAGCTACAGCAATAACACCAACAATAAAGCCGTCATCGTTTCTAAAGGGCTCATAAACAAAATCAACGTACACATTTTCTAAAATGCCGTTCCTTTGTAATGGAACAACCACGCCATTGCCGTGATAGGGATTACCGGTTGACCTCACATTGTCCAGCAGCTCTTCAAAGCCTTGCCCCCGTGCCGAAGGCAGGGCATCAAACACCGGCATGCCCTTAACATCTGCAAATAAACAGCCGTAAATCTTTTCGAGCGGTGGGTTAATCAGGTCTATGATACCGTCGGGCCCTAAAAAAATGCCGATTCCTACGGGCGCTTGCATAAAAATGGAATACAATTGCTTGCGTTGCGTAATCAAGGCTTCCATTGCTTGTTTTTCGCGCTCGGCGAGCTTGAAAATCTCAGTTACGTTGATTGGCGAGTGGATTAAAAATTTAACGTTGCCGTCGCCACCTAATACCGGGGTGTTGGTGGTTGTCCAATAGCGTTCTTCAAATTCGTTTGTGCCGCGTATAGGGATATCATACCTGTAATTATACATGGTATGTGGTTTTTTTGTGCGAATTGCTTCTTCAAACGAAAAAATAGTGCGCTCGATATTTTTCGATTCTTCATCGGTAGGATTGGCCGGGAACGCGCCAAAAACCGAGTTACCTACCAGCGCCTCCCTGTTTGAGTTGGTGGCATTAAGATACGCGCGATTTACATCGATGATAGTGTACGAAGGGGCATCGGTAGAGAGCAACAGTTTGGTCGTGTCGCTTTTATCAAATACAGAATGGTAATCTTCGGCAGTAAGCTCAACTATTCCGCTCATTTATAATGGTTCGGCTTAAATTAAAAATCGTGGTTTAATGCATTAAAACTGCAATTAAAGCAAATAGTTTTGATTGGCGGCAAAAAATTCCGGGGTAAATTTTTAGATAAGAAATGAAACAGTCGGCATCACGCGGCAGGGATGACACCTCCTTTGAAAATATTATAATTCAAAATACCAATTTATACCCAACGCCCCGCATATTGATAATTTCAACTGCCGGATCTTGATGCAAGTGTTTGCGCAGTTTGGTGATGAATACGTCCATAGTACGGGTGTTGAAAAAATTATCATCGCCCCAAAGTTTTAACAATACGGCCTTTCGGTCGAGCACCTCGTTTTTGTTTTGAATAAGCAGGGTTAGCAATTCGTTTTCGCGGTGCGATAACTTGGCGGATAGCTGGCCGTTAACCCAAAGCTCCTGTTTGGTGGTGTGAAATGTGTACTGCCCGATGGCTATGCTGGCAGGTGTTTGGGTTGATGCTGTGCGGCGTAATAATTCGTTCAGGCGCAGTATCAGTTCTTCCAGGCTGAAGGGCTTTTTGAGATAATCGTTGCCGCCGCTTTGGTACCCTTTTATTACATCTTCCGATCGCGATTTTGCAGTTAAAAACAAAACCGGCAACTGTTTATCTGTTTTGCGCAACTGTTCAACAAAAGTAAAGCCGTCCATAAAGGGCATCATTACATCCACAATACACACATCGTATTGATTTTTGCGGAGGGCATCCATGCCTAAAACGCCGTTAGCCAGGTGGGTAATTGTAAACCCGCGCGTTCGCAGGGTTTCGCTTACAATTTTTGCAAGCTGCAGTTCATCCTCCAACAACAGTACCCTTGCTTGCTTCATGGTAGATAAGTGGTATGCTAATTATAAATTCAGTTCCGTTGTCCGGGCTGCTAACTAAAGTAAGTGTTCCGTTATGCCGGCTGATAATGCTTTTCGCGTAGCTTAAGCCCAGACCGTACCCTTTAACATTATGTACATCGCCGGATGGTACGCGGAAAAAGCGGTCGAACACTTTATCCTGGTATTGTTGCGGGATGCCGGGGCCATTATCGCTAACCGAAATAATAATATTGCCATTTTCTGTAGTTTGATTGATGTCGATCATGGCCTCCGCCCCGCAATATTTTATAGCATTATCGAGCAAATTAGCTATTGCATTTTTAAGCAATCCTTCATCGGCTAAGGTGGTTAACCCTTCGTCAATTGTGTGATAATTTATATTGATGCCGGCCGCTTCCGACTGCGGTTTATAATCTGTTATTATCCGGTTTATTAACTGGCCAGTATTTATCGCGGCTAAATTAAGGCTGATATTCTCCTGTTCGGCTATCACATTTTTTAAAATCTGGTCGACAAGATTAGTTAAGTTACCGGCCTGTTGGCGTATAATCGCCAGGTATTCGTCGGCAGATGCTTTGCTTAAGTTAAAATTTTGTATGGCCTCGGCAGCAATATTGATGGTAGCTATAGGCGTTTTAAGCTCATGCGTCATGTTGTTTACAAAGTCGTTTTTGAGTTCAGCCAGCTTTTGTTGGGACAGCAGGGTTTTAATGGTGTAGCCGTAACAAGCTATAGTAATGCCAATTAACAGGAAAGAGGAAACAAGCAGCCATTTCATCTCGCGCAAAAAGTATAAACCGGGGCTTTCAAAACCTGCGGACACAAGCTCTTTTATATAAGGCCTGCGTAAAGCGGTGTTTACTTTTTGCGTTAAAAATAAATTCTTTTGTGCGGTATTAGGGTATAATTTAAACGGTGCATCAATATTCCTGGCCTGTAATTCCTGTTTATAAAGCTTGTTCAGCGAGCCGGGGCTCAACAAAGTATTATTAAAAAATTTAGATAAGCTGTCGCCAAGCCTTGTAGTGTAGAAGTATACAGTTCCCGTTTTTAAATGCTCCCTAACCAATACGTCACTAAAATAATTGATGAATATCAATTTCGCTTTTGGCGTTATTGTTTTCAGTTTCTCTTTAAAAGAACCGATACCAAGGCTTACCTCTTTCCTGGGATAGGGCGGATGTGTATCTTTAAGCGTAAAAACGGTGGCGCTGTCGCGATTATTAGTGTTGCAGCTAATTTGCACGAATGAAGTATCAGCCAGCCAGCGTTTAAATACCGTAATTATTTTTTGATGCCGCTGGTCTATTTCCTTATCAACCGCTGCATTTAAAGCTGCATTGATATCGTGCTTAAAATTCTTAACGGTACTATTGTAATTCTGATAGTTCCAATACAGCTGTAGCCCTGTAATGCCGGTAACACATACCGACATCAGTATCAAAATTAACTTGATGCGCTTTTTCACCGGTATAAAAGTACTACCTGTTTGTTTTATTAACGAAAACGTTAACACTAATTAACTGTGCTTAACTTGCATTAACTTTTTTACCGCTTGATTCTGCCGTTTTTTGAAAGAAAAACATCATGAAGAAGCTTACCCTGCTGTTAACTATCATAACCAACCTCGCCTTTGCCCAGGTAAAAAATGGCGAAGCCGTTCCCGATATCAACTTTAAAACCATTTTAAACTCGCAGGTTAAAACCGCTAACCTAAGCGCTCTTAAAGGCAAAGTTGTTTTAATTGATTTTTGGGCCACCTGGTGTGGTTCGTGCATAGTAGCCATGCCGCATTTACAGCAGTTGCAGAAAAAATATCGGGGCAAATTGCAAATTATTACCGTAACCGACGAAACAGCCAAACGCACAGGCCAGTTTTTAACCAGCAGGCCATCCAATCTTTGGTTTGCGATAGATACCGGGCGCGAAATAACGAAGCTTTTCCCCCACCAATTGATACCTCACGATGTACTCATTTCGGCTGATGGTAAACTTATTGCGAATACCAGTCCGGAGTTGGTGACGGATAAGGTGATAGACAGCCTGCTGAACAACCAGCAGGTTCATCTTGCCGAGAAAAAGGATAATACCATGGATTACGAGGAAATTATAAAGAAATATTTTTTTGCTGCCGATACTGTTAAAAACCGCTTCAGCATGCTGCCTGAAATAAAAGGCGCACCCGGTTTAAGCACAATATGGCTAATGGACAGCACCTTTAATGGACGCAGACTCACCTGTTTAAACTTAGGTTTAACAGCACTTTACCAGATAGCTAATAATAATTTCCCTTATTCAAGAACGATAGATAAAACTCCGAAGACCCCAAAAGAACCCGTTTATTGCCTTGATATTATTGTGGAGAAAAAGGTAAACCTGTTGACCGTGCTACAAAAAGAACTCGCTAAACGATTTGATCTTAAAGCAGAAATTGAGCCTCAAACTAAAGAGGTGTATGTGTTAAAGATAAATGACCCTGCGAAATTCAAAAGTATCCCTATAAATACAACCGGCAAACGCACCTACTACAGCAGCCATGGAGAAATTGACCAACAGGATATGACCATGGCCGATTTCGCCGAATACCTGGAAAGCTATGGCATAGCTAAGCTAATACCGGTTATTGACGAAACTAAAAGCACCGGCAAGTTTGATATTAAATTTTCCTTTCAGCCCGAAAACCCGGCAAGCCTTACAAAAATATTAACCGACATGGGCCTGAGCCTTGAAAAACAGGAAAGGAAGGTTGATATGCTGGTGGTTTATAAGGCAGGGGTGTGATTTTGCGGAGATATCGTTTTTTTACCACGTAGATGCGGAGGAGCCGCAGGGAGCACACGGCCTAAATGTTAAATAACGGAGTGGGTTTATCGGGCCTGTACTTAAGAATTTTTTATCTCCGCAATTAAATTTCCATCAATAAAAAAGCCGCCTTATGATTTACACAAGACGGCTTTTTTATTTTAAACGAAGCTTACTTCTGGGTTTTCACAAGCGTCGAATCTTTTTTCTTGCTTGTTGAATCCTTCTTCATTGGTTTGGTTTTCTTTTTCTTTGACGTGTCAGTTTGCATCGTGTTTGTTTTGCTTACTGTTGCATGTGCATATACACTTCCGAATGAGATTGCTGCTAAAGCAATCATACTAATTAGTTTTTTCATGGGTTTTTTCAATTTAGTGATAACAGTAGATACATAACGGTGCCAAAGCGGCGTACCATTATTAATTATCTGATTATTAAATTGTTACGGATTTTATTAGAAAAAACATGTGTGGAATTTCTCTACAACCTGGCGATAATTTCAGCAAAAAACAACCGGATAGTGGCTGTGTAATTCAATTAGTCCCTGGTGGGGTAATGAGTTTTGGCAGGGCGTAGGTGCGCTGGTTGCGTAAATAACGGCGCAGGTTGGAGCGTATCATGGCCACAAACTCGTATTCGGTAGCTGTTTTGGTGGTGTAAAAGCCGGGGCGGTAACGGGTCATGAATGCGGTTAGCCTATCGTCTTTTAAACCTGTAATATTGCCTACATAAGTGCGGTTAAAGCGGAAGTCGATGGTGTTTTGCTCATAATCTTCTTCAATGGTATTGCGCAGGCGCTCTGCATTACGGCCGCTTTTACTGATGGAGTTCCACAACGCATCAATACTTAACCCGGCACCGCTGCCCGGCGAGCTGCTCAAAAAATCATTATAAGCCAGCGAGCCGTATGCTTTGCTGAATTGTTGTTTGGTGGCTAACAGGCGGCGTTCGGGACTAAACGCTGTATCGCGTATAGTCACTTCGCGCAGGCGTATGGCCTGTGGGGCCATATAAATAGCCAGCGGTGTATGGTCTTTAATTTTCACGGTATCGGGGTGGTACTCGGCGCGGGCGAAAACCAGCCGGTCGCCCGCCTGGGCAACTATTGTAAATTCGCCTTTCAGGTTGTCGTAGGCAACGATGCCGGTGGTTATGTTGTGGATGCTTACAGTGGCAATCCGGTCGTGGCTTTCTTTGTCGAAAACAATGCCCGAAACCGTATTTGCATCGCCGGGCACGGGAGCAGTAACTGTTTTATCCTGCGAAAAACAATCAGCAACAATTACTATAAAACAAAAAATTAAACCCCACTTCATTTACGACACTAAAACTACAGCTTTCGGCTAATCTTACCGGTACTATTTAACAATAATTAACAGCATGTTGATGAATTAAGGGCTTGTATTAAAAAAAATATCGAATGAAGAAGCTTGATCAACATTCGATACCTGGTATCTTTTTGTAAACTTTTCTTAATCCTTATCGCGTCACCACAATCTTTTGACCAACTCTTACAGTATTACCTGCAATATTGTTAAACGATTTCAAACTGTCGACGGCGATACCAAAACGTTTGGAAATGTTGTATAGTGTGTCGCCGGGTTTTATAACGTATGTTTTAGTGGTTACAGGCGGGTTCTGGATGGAGTCCCTGGCGGCTTTGTCTTCTTTTTTATCGATAGCCGTGAACACGCGGCCTACCCGTTTTATTTTAGCCAACTCGCTATCGGGGCTGTCGTACTGGTCGAGGTTATATTTTTCAATGATGTTAATGAGCATCTGGGGGTATTTGGGGTTGGTGGCATATCCGCCTTTTTTAAGTCCGTAAGCCCAGCCTTTGTAATCGTTTTTATCAAGCTCGAACAGATGGGTATAGTTTTTCTTTTGCAGAAAAACAGAATGGTCGCGGAACGAGTCTTCCGGTTTATCGTATACCCGGAACGCGTCGTTCGCATTGTCATCATCCTTGTAATATACTTTACCCGTCCAGGTCGGCGAGGTTTTTATGCCGAAGTGGTTATTGGCAACACGCGCCAGCTCGCCATTCCCGCTGCCCGACTCAAACAGGCCCTGCGCCAATGTAATGCTTGCCGGTATGCCGTATTGGTTCATCTCCTGTATGGCGATGTCCTTATATCGGTCAATATACTGTAATGATGTTTGCGGCTTGAAGTCGGCAGCAGCAGCAGCCCCGCGCTCTTTTTGAATGCTCCGGTTATTTTTACGGGCAGCCCTGTCGTTAACGGAACCTTTGCGGGCCGAACAACCTGTTACGCAAAATAACCCTATAAATAAATATACGATTTTCTTCATCTCAATAATAAATCAATATCACGGGCCTGGTTTGTCCGGGTCCTAATTATGCCTTATAACGGAGTTTGTGTTAAGCAGGTTGCGTTTAACGATAAAAAGCGCTGATTTTTATCGATTTTGCGCTATTTCCGCCTGGTTTGGCTGGTTTTCAGCGTCGTCAGGGTTTTCGTCGAAATTATAAAGGTGGTATTTTTTGATAATGCCCATTACCTGCGATGCCCAGGTTTGGCTGCTGCAATAGCCGCGTTTTTGAATACCGCGCGCCCAATTGCTGTAATCAAAATGGGTAAATTTGGCGGCAAGGCCGCTAAACTCGCTGCGCTCCGTCATAATGCGGGCAAAATCCTGGAACGAATCATAAACCGACTGGTAGCGTTTGTATTTTGTTTTTACAACCTTGTTGTGCTTTACAAATGTGGCGCCGCCGCCGCCCTTTACACCAAACTGGTTGTTCAGGTTTTGCGCCAGGGTGCTGTTGCCGCAACCCGACTCGTGCATGGCAACGCCTAAAACTATGCTTGCCGGCACGCCGGTTTGGTGCATAATTTTTATGGCATCATCTTTAAATTGTTCGATATACGATTTGGGGGTGTTTTTTTGCGCAACGGCCAATAGTGCTGAAGTCAGCAACATTGTAACTAGTACGAGTTTCTTCATAATTTACTTTTTTCTGATAACCAGCAACCCATCACGCACCGGCAGAATCATTTTTTCTACACGGCTGTCTGCGGAAATCTGGTCATTTAGTTCGCGGATGAGCCCTGTGTCAGCGTCGTTATCTTCGCCATACACTTTCCCTTTCCACAAAACATTATCAATTATTATTAATCCTCCGGACCTTACTTTGTTAAATACGAGTTGAAAATATGTATAATTATTCTTTTTGTCGGCATCAATAAACACCAAATCCCATTTTTTAACGTCTAAAGCAGGAATTATTGCGGTGGCATCGCCAAAATGCAGATTTATTTTTTTGCTAACATTTGTTAAGTTAAAGTGTGAATTGAGCATCGGCTCCAATTCGCGGTTAACTTCTATAGTATGGATTACGCCATTTTCGGTAAGGCCCTCGGCCAGGCAAATGGTGGCATATCCCGTAAATGTGCCTACTTCTAAAATGGCCTCCGGTTGCACCATTTTACTCAAAAAACTAAGTATCCGCCCCTGGTAATGGCCCGACAGCATATGCGGCCGCAACACCTTTAAATAAGTCTCGCGGTTGATAACCTGCAGCGCTTCCGGTTCCGGCTCGCAGTGGTTATCGAGGTACGTTTGGAGGGTGGTGTCCAAAATTTCCATGGCGCAAAGATAACCGTTGATTTTTATGATTGCGCTGATTTCGTTGATTTTTTTGGAAAACGAACCTTAACCGTTGATTTTAGCTGATTGCGTTGATTTCGCTGATTGCTTTTAAATAGCTGATTTATTGTGACTTATGATTTGATTGATTTGAGGCGGTTACCTTTTTGGCGGGTTATGATTTGTTTTGCTTTTTGAGTTTGTATTCGTTGGTGATTCGTTTAACTTCAAGGCTTTTTGAGCCGAAGTTTATAAGTAAGCCGGTTTCAAGCTTGTAGGCTTCGAGGTAATTTAGTGCCTGTGCAAGGTGAGCGTCATCCAAGGATGATTTGGCTTTTAGTTCAACCATAATTATGTTTTCCACCAGGAAGTCCATTCTTCTGACACCAACATTGATGCCTTCGTAGTAAATTTCCGTTTCTATTTCCCGTGAAAACTTAACGCCTTGTTTTTCAAATTCAATGGCTAAACACTTTTGATAAATAACCTCCTGGAAACCGTTTCCAAGCGTACGATGAACCTTCATTGCACACCCAATAATTTTACCGGTCAACTCAGAATGTTTATATGTCTCTTTTACAAAGTCCATAACTCATTATCAATCCCTTAAAATCAAAAAAAAATAAACCAAATCAAATTCATTATAAAATAATCAAGGTCAATCAGCGAAATCATCGCAATCATCCCAAATCAGCGGTTAAAAATCACCCGCCACAATCAGCGAAATCAACGCAATCATAATAATCAGCGGTTCGTGTTCATCCATGATTGCAGCAATATCACCGCCGATATCGTATCCACCAACTCCTTATTTTGCCTATGCTTTTTGTTCATGCCACTTTGGGCGATGGTGGCCGACGCCATTTTTGAGGTAAATCGTTCGTCGAGCATTTCGATGGGGATTTGAGGGAAAGTTTTGTTGAGCAGGTTTACAAAGCCTTTTACGTGGATGGCCGATTGGGATGGAGTATTGTCCATTTGTTTGGGCTCGCCTACTATAAAGCGCTCCACCTGTTCGGTTTGGAGGTATTTTTTCAGGTAGTCGAGGATGTGCATAGGGTGCACGGTATCCAGGCCGGTAGCGATGATTTGCATCGGGTCAGTAACGGCAATGCCGATACGCTTGGTGCCGTAGTCGAAAGCCATTATTCTCATAGATGTGAGATATGAGCCCCGATAGCTATCGGGGTGAGATATGAGACTGGCTGATGCATGTGGCAAAGATAAACCGTTGATTTTGATGATTGCGTTGATTTCGCTGGTTTTTTTACTGTTGATTATTGTGATTGCGTTGATTTCGCTGGTTTTGCTTTACGGCGACGTCTGGCTGGCATTGTGTGCAGAAATTTATAAATGAAGAAAAATCACCAAACCCCAACGGGGCGCAATCCTTCAGCGCAGGTCGCAGGCCTGTGCGGGGCGAAAGGATTGGAACGTCATCCGCACAAATTTTTTCTTCTTTTAAAATAAAATCCCCTAATTTCAATATTAATTATAAACAGGCTTTTCTTCATCTTTCCATTCCGCCTGCGTTACCGATATAAACCAATTATCCTGATGAAACCCTATATTGTTGTAGTAGGCAGTTCAAATACCGACATGGTTGTTAAGGCAGCGCGCTTGCCGGCGCCGGGCGAAACCATTTTGGGCGGCACCTTTATGATGAATGCCGGCGGCAAAGGGGCAAACCAGGCTGTTGCAGCGGCACGGCTGGGCGGCAACGTTATCTTTATTGCCAAAACCGGCGAAGACATTTTTGGAAAACAGGCCATTGAATTGTTTAAGCAAGAAGGCATTGATACCCGTCATATTATATCCGATGCGGAAAACCCGTCGGGCGTGGCGCTGATAACGGTTGATGCCAATGGCGAAAACTGCATTGTGGTGGCCTCTGGCGCCAATGCCGCATTAAAACCTGCCGACCTGCAGCCGGCAAAACACATTATTGAAAATCCTGCATTGATATTGGTTCAGCTCGAAATTCCTTTGGAGACAGTTGAACATGTGGTAAACCTGGCGGCGGCAAAAAATGTAAAAGTAGTGCTTAACCCGGCCCCGGCATGTTCGCTGTCCGACGAATTGCTGCGCAATATTTCCATCATTACACCTAACGAGACCGAGGCCGCATTACTTACGGGCATTAAAGTTACCGGCCGCGAAAGTGCGGAGGCTGCCGCACGCGTACTTGCCGCAAAGGGCATCGAAACGGTTATCATCACCATGGGCGCCGAAGGGGCCTTGTTGCTGCATAATGGCCAGTGTCACATTTTCGCTGCACCGGTTTGCGATGCCGTTGACACCACGGCTGCCGGCGACGTTTTTAACGGGGCCCTGGTTGTGGCGCTTTTTAACGGGCAAAGCATTCTGGATGCTGTGCCATTCGCAATAAAAGTAGCATCTATTTCAGTAACCCGTATGGGTGCGCAGGCTTCAGCGCCGTATCTGCACGAATTGACCCGATTTTAAACCTAATTAATTACGATATGTTTATCATTTCAACCTATCCTGTAGCTGTTATCTTTTGCGTTATCACCATGATTTGCTGGGGCTCGTGGGCCAACACCCAAAAAATCGCCGGCAAAAACTGGCGCTTCGAACTGTTTTACTGGGATTACGTTATCGGCGTCGTGCTTTTATCGCTGCTTTCAGCATTAACCCTGGGCAGCTATGGCCACGGCGGCCGCAGCTTTCTGGCCGACTTAAAACAGGCCGATAGCGGCAACCTGGTCAAAGCTTTAATAGGTGGCGTAATATTTAACGCGGCAAATATTTTATTGTCGGCGGCTATTTCTATCTCCGGTATGGCGGTGGCCTTCCCGGTGGGTATCGGCATTGCGCTGGTGGTAGGTGTTGTGGTCAATTATGCGTCGGCCCCGCAGGGGAACTTGCAGTATATTATTATCGGCATAGTTTTAATTATGGCCGCTATAATTGTGAATGCCATCGCTTATCAAAAATCAAACAAAAGCAACAAAAAGCTTTCATTTAAAGGGTTGCTGCTATCCGTATTGGCAGGCTTGCTGATGTCCCTGTTTTACCGGTTTATCGCCTCTTCAATGGACCTGTCGAATTTCGAGCAGCCCGCCATTGGAAAAATGACGCCTTATACCGCCGTGTTTATTTTTTCGCTCGGCATATTTATCAGCAATTTTGTATTCAACAGCATTCTTATTTACAAACCGTTTGAAGGCGCGCCAACAAGCTACAGCGCCTGGTTTAAAGGCAAATTCACGCTTCACCTTACCGGCATACTTGGTGGATTGATTTGGGGCGTTGGCAATTCATTTAACCTTATCGCCGCCGGTAAAGCAGGGCCCGCCATCTCATACGGACTTGGCCAGGGCGCAACCATGGTAGCCGCCTTTTGGGGCGTTTTTATATGGAAAGAGTTTAAGCAAAAAGATACATCAACCGGTGGGTTGATTACGGCAATGTTCGTGCTGTTTAGTGCAGGGTTGGGGATGCTGATATA
>JBDUDE010000226.1:0-4249 GCA_040003105.1 Mucilaginibacter sp.
CGCAACAATAAGTTTTACCCGGACAGTGCAGCATCTACCCGTAACCAGGGCAATGATGTACCGCTTTTCAGGTACGCAGATGTGTTATTGGAGAAAGGCGAAGCAATATTACGGGGAGCGAACGCAACTAATGGCCAAACAGCATTATCATTGGTAAATACGGTTCGAGCCCGCGCAAAAGCCACTGCGTTTACATCGGTAACTTTAACAACCCTGCTGGAGGAACGGGCAAGAGAACTTGCTGATGAGGGATGGCGCAGGAATGATTTGATAAGGTACGGGATGTATGAAAACGCATGGGGTATAAAAACAGATGCAAATCCGAATAAACGGATTTTCCCTATCCCTAATCCTGAATTACAGTTAAATAGCAAACTGGTACAAAACCCGGGATATTAATAAAAATGGAGGTTGATTAATTGTTGATTTAAAGGCAGAATGTGGGCTCAGGCCCATATTCTGTTTATTTTAATACCTTAGTATCGTCCTCCTGATCTGCGTGTTTTACATTCGTTTATGAAGAAAAATAACATCTGCTACTGTTGTTTAAAACTCGTCGTTTTATTACTTGCTGTTGTCGCAAGTAATAAAACTGTATCTGCACAGGTTAATATCCCCGCGTCTTATGCCCTTATAAAAAGGGTAATTCCGCAACGGGCTTCCGCATTTGTGGTTGAACAATTGCCTGTTAAAGACAAAGATGCTTTTGAAATAGAAAGCCGCAAGGGTAAGATTATACTAAGAGGAACAAACGGCGTTTCAGTAGCCTCAGCCTTATATGAGTATCTTACCAACTACGCGCATTGCCAGGTAACCTGGAATGGGGTTAATCTGAATTTACCTGTAAAATTACCCGCTGTTAAAACCCTTGTTCATAAAAAAACACCCTACCAATACCGTTATTACCTTAATTACTGCACCTTTAATTACAGCATGAGCTGGTGGGGCTGGGAAAGGTGGCAAAAAGAGATTGATTGGATGGCCCTGCATGGCATTAATATGCCGCTGGCCTTAACCGGCCAGGAATATACCTGGTATGAAGTTTACAAAAGCATGGGCTTTTCCGATGCTGACCTGAACGAGTTCTTCTGTGGTCCTGCTTATTTTTCCTGGTTTTGGATGGGCAATCTCGACGGCTGGGGCGGCCCGCTACCGTTGGACTGGATGCAAAACCACCGCGACCTGCAGCAACAAATACTGCAGCGCGAGCGCGAGCTTGGCATGAAACCCATTCTACAATCTTTTACAGGGCATGTGCCGCCATCATTTCAGACACATTTTCCGGCATCGAAACTTAAAAAAACAAATTGGAAAAACGGCTTTGCCGATACCTACATACTAGATACTGAGGACCCGCTTTTTGCCGAAATTGGCCGTAAATTTATTGAAACCCAAACCAGGCTTTACGGAACAGATCATTTATACTCTGCTGATACCTTTAACGAAAACGAACCGCCAACCAACGATACTACCTATCTTGCTGCTTTGAGCGCACGGGTATACCAGGCTATGAGCAATGCCGACCCCAAAGCAACCTGGGTAATGCAGGGCTGGCTTTTTTACAGCGACAGGAAATTTTGGAATGCCCCGCAGATTAAAGCCCTGCTGGATGCCGTACCGAATGAGCATATGATAGTTCTTGATCTTGCCACGGAAATTCAGCCGGTTTGGAAACGTACCGATGCTTTTTACGGCAAACCCTGGATATGGAATATGCTGCATAACTTTGGCGGCAACATTGTGCTTTTTGGCCGTATGGATGAAGTGGCCAACGGCCCCGCCGCAGCGCTTAAAGACGCTGGATCAAAAAAATTAGAAGGAATAGGCCTTACTATGGAAGCCATTGAACAAAATCCGGTGCTTTATGAGCTTATGACTGCTAATACCTGGCAGGATAAGCCCATCAACATTGATGAATGGATAAAACAGTACCAGCTAAACCGCTATGGCCATATTAATAAATATACGCAACAAGCTTGGCAGGTGCTGCGCAATACCGTTTACAGCGGTGGGCATATCATTCGGGATGGTTCGGAATCTATTATAACCGGCAGGCCAACGCTTGATTCAATCACCGTTTGGACACATACAACCTTTAATTATAAGCCAAAGGATTTTTTGCCTGCCTGGGATGCGATAATAAAGGCCGCTCCTGCCTGTAGCAGCAGTGATGGTTTCAGGTACGATTTGGTAGATATAACCCGGCAGGCACTGGCCAACTATGCGTTACCGCTGCAAAGCAAATGGGTAAACGCGTATCGCCAAAAAGATATTGCCGGGTTTAGCAGGTACAGCCGGGAGTACCTGCAGCTTATTAGCGATATGGATGCGCTGTTAGCAACGCGAAAAGATTTCTTATTAGGCCCCTGGCTGGCTGATGCGCGCAACCAGGGTAATACAACTGCTGATAAAGACCTGTATGAACGCAATGCCCGCGACCTGGTAACTCTCTGGGGCGATGCAAATAGTCCGTTGCACGAGTACTCGTGCAGGCAATGGAGCGGTCTGCTTAATGATTTCTACAAAACCCGTTGGGAGAAGTTTTTCGCATTACTGGATGATGCCCTGCAACAAGGGAAGGAGGCTGATATAAAGAGCTTTGATAAATCAATCAGCCAATGGGAGTGGCAGTGGGTAAACAGCCATAAGACTTACCCGGTGCAAGCCAGCGGCAATAGCATAAGCCAGGCCAATGCTATTTATAGTAAATACCGTAAACGGATAGGGGAGGCTTATAAATAATGAACATTAAAAAATGACAACCCCATCGACTACTCAACCAATTAAACGACTGGTGTCTCTTGACGCGCTTCGCGGGTTTGATATGTTCTGGATTATGAGCGGCGAACAGATTGTCCATACGCTGGCAAAGGCTACCCAATGGCCGGTGCTTTTATGGTTTTCGGGCCAGCTGCACCATACGGTATGGAATGGCATCACTTTTTATGACATGATCTTTCCATTGTTTCTGTTCATCGCAGGTGTGTCAATGCCTTATTCAATGGGAAATAAAATTGCTAAAGCAAGGGTGCAATCAGCCAACCAATTACCGGGTAAAACAAAGGGGAGTATTTATCTTTCCATGTTACGGCGTACGTTGATACTTATACTGTTGGGTATGGTTGTAAACGGTGCGCTTAAATTTAACGGGTACGAAAACACACGTTTTGCCAGCGTGTTGGGGCGTATAGGCCTGGCCTGGTTTTTCGCGGGCCTCATCTATCTCAATTTTAACCTGCGCGGGCAAATACTTTGGCTCGCCGGCATATTGATTGGCTACTGGGCGGCTATGTTATTTATCCCCGTTCCCGGATACGGGGCAGGGGTATTAACTATGCAAGGTTCGCTGGAATCGTATATAGACACGCTGCTGCTGCCCGGCAGGCTGCATGATAAAATACATGACCCCGAGGGGGTACTTTCAACAATCCCTGCAATCGGCACTGCATTGCTGGGCGTATTTACCGGGAGTTTTTTAAAATGGGATTCGCCCCGCTGGCCCATGTATAAAAAAGGGTTGCTGCTTTTTGGGGCAGGTGTAATATTAATAGCGCTGGGGTTGTCGTGGAATATTAATTTCCCAATTAATAAACGCTTATGGTCAAGTTCGTTTGTGTTATACGTGGGTGGCTGGAGCCTTATTTTCTTATCAGTATTTTACCTGGTTATTGATGTGGCCGGATTTAAAAAATGGGCCATTCCCTTTGTGTGGATTGGTACCAATTCTATACTGATCTACCTGTGTTCAGAAGGCCTGGTTGATTTCGGGTATACAGCAAACTACTTGTTCGGCGGGCTTATTCACCTTACCCCGCTGGCATGGCAAGCCGTGTGGATAGCGGTAAGCGTTACCCTTGTACAACTCCTGTTTTTATATCTCCTTTATCGCAATAAGTTATTTTTAAAAGTTTAGTCAATTTATATCACCTGTTTAAATGAAATATTTTTTCAAAACATCCATCGCTGTTTTGCTATCCGGTTTTATCAGTTTAGCGGTATCGGCACAAATAAAAATTTATAATATTAAACACTACGGGGCTTTAGGCGATAGTAAAACAAACAATACGACAGCTATCCAAAAGGCAATTGACGAAGCATCAGCCAATGGTGGCGGCCGGGTTTTAGTTCCTGCCGGGAAGTTTGTTACCGGGGTGCTAACCCTCAAATCAAACGTCGATCTCCGCGTAGATAAAGGTGCCGTTTTACTCGGAAGCGCCATCCGCGCTGATTATGGCGAAGGCAAAGCATC
>JBDUDE010000586.1:0-4232 GCA_040003105.1 Mucilaginibacter sp.
CAGGAGCAGTAGAAGTTAAGCATAACGACAGAAAATATGTTAGCTATGAATAAAAGTAAAATATTGGGCATAACGGTTATTGCTATTGTTGCAACGGTTATTATATCATCGTGCAAGGATAAAAGGAGTACCGGATGGGAATACGCTCCCAATATGTATGAGCACATTGCATACGACCCCGACCAGAAGAACGACAATTTTAAGGATGGTAAAACCGCCCAACTGCCGCCTGCAGGTACAACCCCGCTTGGCTTTGTAAGGTTCGACTATCCGAATACAAAAGATGGCTATGAAAAAGCCGGTCTTGAAGTAAAAAGCACTTTACCGCAAACCCAGGCAAATTATGCCGACGGCAAGGTTTTATTTGAGCACTTTTGCTCACCATGCCACGGTGTAACCGGTCAGGGTGATGGTTTGGTGGTTGCGCATGGTTTCCCGCCGCCGCCATCGTATTCAAAAGGCCCATCCTCTCGTGGAGGCGCCATGAAGGACCTTACGGACGGTAAAATTTATCATACTATTACTTACGGCTTAAACACAATGGGTTCATACGCATCGCAGCTTGAGCCAAAAGAGCGCTGGAAAGTAATTATGTATGTTCACCATTTACAAACTTTATAAGCTGAATTATTAATGAATACTTCTCATAGTTTCGACGGGCAATTTGAATTTAAAGGCAGGGCCAAAACCTGGAGCCTGATCATGATCCTTGTAGGCGTGGTTGGATTACTGGCAGGCTTCCTTACAGGAAATGGAGAACGCACCTTTGCCGACTTATTGCTGAACGGTTATTACCTGAGCTGCGTATGCATTTGCGGTATTTTCTTTTGCGCTTTACAATATGTGGCGCAGGCCGGATGGTCGACTGCTGTTTTACGCGTTCCGCAGGCATTTGCTAAGGTTTTACCTTATGCAGGTTTAATATTGATTGCTATTATTTGCGCCGGTTTATTTTTACACCACCAGGGCCCGAATGAAGAAGGCAAAATAACAGAGTTGCCCTACCTGTATAAATTGTGGGCGCTTAAGGGAGTTACGTTAAAAGGCAACGAAAATTACGATGCTATTATAACAGCGAAATCGGGCTATTTAAATATTCCATTCTTTTTAGCCCGTATAGTGATTTATTTAGGCAGTTATGCCTTGATTGGCCGCATGCTGGTTAAATACTCGCAAAACGAGGACGAACTGGGTGGTATGTTTAATTACAACAAAAGCTTCAAAGCCTCGGTACTATTCCTGCTGATATTTGGTTTTACAGTTCCACTGTTTGCTTTCGATACCATCATGAGTTTAGAGGCACATTGGTTTTCAACTATGTTTGGCTGGTATAATTTTGCTGCCCTTTGGGTTAGCGGTTTGTCGGTTATTACTTTATCGCTGATACTTTTGCGTAAAGCGGGTTACATGCAATGGGTAACAGAAGATCATTTGCATAACCTTGGCCAGCTGATGTTCGGTTTCTCGGTGTTCTGGACTTACCTGTGGTTTGCACAATTCCTGCTTACCTGGTACGCCAACATTCCTGAAGAAGCGGCCTATTTTTACCGCAGGTGGGAGCCGCAATATAAACCATGGTTTTGGTTAAACATTATTGTAAACTTTCTTGCACCATTATTGACATTAATGTCGCGCGATTCGAAACGTAAAGTGGCTGTATTGCAGACAGCATGTATTATATTAATATGCGGCCACTGGCTTGATTACTGGCAGATGATTATGCCCGGAACAGTTGGCGCACCGGCCGGCTCTGAATGGTATACCATGATAAGCCCGATTGATGTTGCCTTGTTTATTGGCTTTGCAGGCTTATTTGTGCTGATGTTTGGTACGGCGTTGAGCAAGTTTAAATCGCTTATCCCTAAAAAACATCCGTTGCTGGCGGAGAGCCTTCATCATCACATATAATAATTGTTATTTTTGCACTTTAATAAAAAGAATACCAAACAACCATTAAAATGGGATTTAAATATCTGAAAAATTCTAAAAAAACACTATCGCTTTTTGCAGCGTTCGTGCTGTTTGGCACTAACCTGATGGCGCAAACTTCGGCAGCGGGTGATGTTACCCCGGTTGACAAGGGCGCTATGTGGACAGGGATTGCTTATTACGTGCTGCTGTTTTTGGTAGCGGCCGTTTGTGTTGCCATAGTTGGTAAAATATTAAGGGTTTATGACCTTACGCAAAAAATGCAGGGTAAAAAAGGCATAAACTGGAATGGCGTTATGGGAATTTGCTGCGCGATATTTATCGTGGCAGGTATGTACGGCTCTTATTGGTCGTTAACAGTACAGGGAGCTATGAAGTTGCCTGAACCGGCATCGGCCCATGGTGGTTCAATCGACGATATGTTTACCACAACCACTATCTTAACACTGATAGTTTTTGTTATCACCCAAATCTGCCTTTTCGGCTTTGCATTTGTTTACCGCGGTTCTGACAAACGTAAAGCACATTTCCTTCCGCACAATAACACCATTGAAAAGGTTTGGACAATTATACCCGCTATTGTTTTAACAGTATTGGTTGTATTTGGATTTTTTACATGGCAACGGGTAATGACCACTACCGAGGTGAAAGGCGATATAAATATTGATGTAACCGGTCACCAGTTTGCCTGGGAAATACGTTACCCGGGCGCCGATGGTAAGCTTGGCATGACAAATTTCAGGCTATACACAGCATCAAATAAATTAGGTGTTGATTTTAAAGACCGTAACAGTTTTGATGATTTATCGGCAGATACGCTTGTGTTGCCGGTTGGTAAATCGATAAGGATAAACATCCACGCACAGGATGTAATACACAGTGTGTACATGCCGCATTTCCGCGTGCAGCTGAATGCTGTGCCAGGCTTACCCACATTTTTCAAATTTGTGCCAACCATCACAACCGCAAAAATGCGGATGATAACCGGCAACCCTAAATTTGAATACCTGCTTTATTGCAACAAAATATGCGGCGCAGGGCACTGGAACATGCAGAAGTACGTGCGCGTTGTTTCACAGGCCGAATACCAGGATTGGATAGCAAAACAAAAACCATATTTAAGCGACCAGTTAAGAAAAGAGTTGCACTTTGCTGATAACAAGCCTGCAAACCAGGTATCGGCACCAAACAGGTTAGCGGTAAACAATTAATATAAGAGTAACGATTATGTCAACATTAGCAGTTCACGATCACGGAGTAGTACACCACGAAGAAGGTCACGAACACCATCATAAAGCAACTTTTCTTAATACCTACGTATTTAGCCAGGACCATAAATATATTGCCAAGCAATTCCTTGTTACAGGGATTATCATGGCCTTCATTGCTATGTCGCTGTCGATATTGTTCAGGATTCAGCTTGCTTACCCGGATAAATCATTTCCGTTTCTTACAACTTTGTTAGGACACTTTGCACCCAACGGCCGCATCAGTGCCGATTTTTATATGTCGCTGGTTACTATACACGGTACCATCATGGTATTCTTTGTATTAACTGCAGGCTTGAGCGGTACATTTGCCAACTTGTTAATCCCGCTTCAGATCGGTGCACGCGATATGGCATCGCCGTTTGTAAATATGCTTTCGTACTGGTTCTTTTTGATGGCCAGTATCGTAATGTTATCATCGTTTTTTGTACAAAGCGGCCCCGCCAGCGGTGGCTGGACTATTTATCCGCCGCTGTCTGCACTTCCAAAAGCTATGCCCGGGTCGGGCATGGGTATGACGTTGTGGTTAATAAGTATGGTAATGTTTATCGCTTCGCAGTTAATGGGTGGTATTAACTACATCAGTACTGTGTTAAACATGCGTACAAAAGGTATGGACCTTTGGAAAATGCCTTTAACAGTTTGGGCGTTATTCCTTACCGCGGTATTAGGTGTGTTATCATTCCCGGTGCTGGTTGCCGGTGTGGTATTATTGATATTTGACCGCAGCTTTGGTACAAGCTTTTATTTATCTGATATTATCCTTAACAACCAGGTTCAGCCTTACGAAGGTGGCAGCCCTATATTATTCCAGCATTTGTTCTGGTTCCTGGGCCACCCCGAAGTATATATCGTAATTATGCCTGCGATGGGTCTTTCATCCGAAGTACTCGCGGTAAACTCGCGGAAGCCTATATTTGGTTATCATGCAATGGTTTACTCATTAATTGGTATTTCGGTATTGTCATTTATCGTATGGGGTCACCACATGTTTGTAACGGGTATGAATCCGTTCCTGGGTGGTGTGTTCATGAT
>JBDUDE010000077.1:0-4232 GCA_040003105.1 Mucilaginibacter sp.
AATGCTTTCGGCTTATCAGGAACAAACATATACCCGAAGCAACAAACAACCAGGTTGATACTATTGTCAGTAAAAGGAAGATGTTGGGCATCTATATTTTGCCAGTCAATATTGAGGTGACTTAATTTGTTTTTGGCTACGGCCAACATATCGTCGCTAATATCCGAAGCGATCAGTTTTGCCGAAGCTGGAATACGTTCCTGGATATGGCGGGTAACACGGCCTGTTCCCGCAGCAATTTCCAGCGCTATAGAAACCCGGGCGGGATCAATTCGTTTTGCAACTTCTATGGCATATGGTTCAAAATATAAAGGACCGAAAAATTGATCATAATGATTGGATGTTTCTCCCGGCGAATCAGGGGAAGGGATTTTAGGCGAGGTATCATTCATAATTATTGATTTATTTTAAAAACGGATCAGCGAAATTGCACAAAACGCGTACCATTTACCGGGGATCCCACTGTCCCGTTTGCATCTACGGACGACTATACCTGGAGACTGTCTCAAAAGTCAAATTCCAAAATTGTGGATGAAATTATATTCTACGCAAATTAAATTTCTCTGTACCTCTGTGCGTTCTTTGTGCCCTCCGTGGTAAAAAAACAACCAAAGAGAAACGGAGAAGGCACGAGAACGCCGAGGCAGAATATTATTTTGTTTGAAAAATGCCTTTTATGCTTTTGATACAGCCTCCCCTCCACAAATCCCTTCAAATCCTTATTTTCGAAGAAAATAGTTCACATGAAAACTTTAGCCGAATTTAAAGCATCATTAAATTCAGAACAGCCCGGTAGCCAACTTTCTGCGCAGCTAAAAAGCCTTTGGTATGATGGTAAGGGCGATTGGCACCAGGCACATGCACAAGTTGATCACCTGGATGACCAGGCATCGGCGTGGGTGCACGCTTACCTGCACCGTAAGGAAGGTGACATCGGGAATGCGGATTACTGGTACCGCAAAGCCCGCCAAACCCGCCCGGATGTATCTTTGGAAAACGAATGGAAGCAGCTGGTAATACATTTTCTTGGTCTTTAGTAACATCGCGTTGCAAAGAGCGCTATTTACCGGCCCTTTCCCTAATTTCCTTAACTTTACACCATCCATTTCATCCGCAATGAAACACCTCGCCGGCCTCCTCCTTTGCTGTTTAAGCGTTAACGCCTTCGCACAAAATCACGAGGCGGGGGCAACGCACAATGTAAAATCGCGCTGCTATGTTACTACCATTTATGGCCCGGGTACAGCTACCCATACCGACACTTCTAACTGCCAAATCTTTAACCCTGCCCAAAAATCGATAATTTACAATGCCTACAGCCAAAACAAGGTTAGGGACACCTACATTTCGGAATATGATGCAAAAGGGGTGGAGACATCAAGCACGCAAAAAACAGGGGAAACCGTTAGCAGTCGCGATGATTATTTTCGCGATACCGGGGGGCATATTATACGCATCGTTAAGCATTACTTCGCCAAAGCGGCCGATGGGAGCATCCGGGAATCCACCGACACCACCAACTTAGTTTATGACAAGGCAGGCAATAAAATATCCACTGCTACACCTCACCTTGGCCGGATGACGTGGGCCTATGATAAGGCCAATCGCCTGGTAGAAAGGGATTCGTACACCCTAAGGAATGACAAACCGCAGCGGGATGTAACTACCTACCAGGGTAACCTGCCGCTTGAAACCTTATCCTATTGGTACGATGGCAGGCTTTATCACAGGCTTACCAACACTTACAATGATAAACAGCAGCTTACTGACCTGCGCGACAGTACAACTAGCTTTTTTGAGACAAAGCATTACATCTATAACAAAACAGGGCTCAAGGCTATCGAGGTGGTAGAAAAAACTTTCCGGGACAAATCGTCAAAAACCACTATCGAATATACTTACGATGTGCAGAACAGGTTATTAACGCAAACCTTCCACAGTAACGACCGGTCGCTATTGGTGCTTTACCCGCTTTCGTACCGGGCTAAGCAACCCGATTACGAGCTGAAGGAAACCTATACTTACGATAAATATGGCAACCGCCTGCAAATACAGTCGGACCTGGATGGCGAAAAGGTGAGGGTAATTAGTTTCCTGATGACGTATTATTAATTGTGTGATAGTTCCTTTTCTATGCAATAGCCGGTTTACCTCCCGGCAAACTCAGCGGCAAACTAAAGCAAAAGGTGCTGCCCTTCCCGGGCTCGCTTTCAATTGAAAACGTGCCTTTGTGTTTTTTAATGATCTCGGAAGCGATATACAAACCAAGGCCCACGCCCTGGTACTGCAGCGCGGTTTTGCTTACCCGGAAAAAACGCTGGAACAACTGGTCTATGTCTTCTTTGTCGATGCCTATGCCGAAATCCTGCACGCAAACCACAATTTTACCGGCCGCAGTTCCCGCCTTAACAATTACCTGGCTGGCATCCGGCGAATATTTAATGGCGTTGGTGAGCAGGTTAATCAATACCTGTTCAATCCGGAACTGGTCGCCGGTGTACAGCAGGTCGACCGAGTTTTCGAGCAGGATCTCATGCTGGTGTGCCGCCAGCTGCACGTTGGCGATGCTGTTGGTTAACGCATCTGAGAAATAAAATGCGGCTATATTCAAATCTATCTGGCCCGAATTTATTTTGGTAACGTCGAGCAGATCGGCAATTAATTTTTCAAGGCGTTTGATGCTGTTACTGGCGTTGGTCAGGAAAGGATATATCTTATCCGTTTTGTCCGTTTTTTTCTCCAGCAGCTGATGAATGGCTTTGATATTGGTGAGCGGGGTTTTAAACTCATGGCTCACCATATTAAAAAACTCGTCTTTTTTGGCTTCGGCTACGGCGCGACGCTCTTTCTTCAGTTTCTGCACCAGCAGCTCCCGGTTGGCGATGATCAGTTCGGCGGCGCGTTTACTTTTTTCCTCATCCTGGTAACCGAGTTCCTTAAGTGCTATCAGCAGTTCAGCGGCACGCTTTTCTTTCTCTTCATCCTGGAAGTCGAGCTCGATATTGGCAATTATCAGTTCGGCGGCGCGTTTGCCCTTTTCCTGGTTCTCAAATACCAGCTTTTTATTGGCCACGATAAGTTCATTGGCCCGCTTTTCCTTTTCCTGGTTTTGAAAAATCAATTCCTTGTTGGCGATGATCAGTTCAGCCGCCGCCTTCTCTTTTAGCTCATTTTGTAAGTGCAATTCCCGGTTGGCAATAATTAATTCAGCCGCCCGTTTTTCCTTTTCCAGGTTTTGAAAAATCAATTCTTTGTTGGCGATGACCAGCTCCGCTGCCGCTTTCTCCTTTAATTCATTTTGTAAGTGCAGTTCTTTGTTGGCGATAATTAATTCAGCCGCCCTTTTTTCTTTTTCCTGGTTTTGAAAGATGAGCTCGGCGCCTGCGGTAATAAGTTCGGCGGCCCGTTGTTCGCGTTCGCGGCTTTGGGCATCCAGCTGGGTGTAGGCTATCACCAGTTCGGCGTCCCGCTTTTCCTTTTCCGAATTCTGAAAGATGAGCTCCTTATTGGCGATAATGAACTCTGCAGCGCGTTTTGCCCTTTCCTCGTTTTGGAAGTCGAGTTCGCGGTTAACAATAATAAGTTCTGCGGCCCGCTTCAGTTTTTCCTCGTTTTGAAAATCCAGTTCAATATTCGCAAGGATCAATTCGGCTTCAAATTTTGCCTTTTCCTGGTTCGCAATTAACAATTGCTCAGTCAAATTTTGGTTTTCCATGGGGTTGCCCGGGCAACTGTCGGTTAATAGAAGATGAGTTTTAATAGGAGATATACAATAGTACGCATTAATTAATGAGGTTTTGCATTATGTTTAAATGAGTGGGCGTGTTGCTGTACAACGGGTCATCAATAAACAACAAACCCCGCCACACCGGGCAGGGTCTATCTTTTTCATTGACTCTTGAATTCTTTTCTCTTGATTCCTGGCTCTTGAATTCTTGATTCTAATTATTGTCCTGTCGTCTTCGCCTTTGTTTTCATATTGTCGTTGGCAACAATAACAATTTCCACGCGGCGGTTTTGGGCGCGGCCGTCAACGGTGGTGTTATCGCCGATAGGTTCAGTTTCACCCTTACCCTGTACGGTAAGCCTTGAGCCAGTGATGTTATCGCCGGTAATTACCGCTTTTACGGCCTGGGCACGCTGTATGGAAAGTTCCATGTTATGCGCATCGGAACCTGTGTTGTCGGTATGCCCAACTATCAGGATGTTTGTTTCCGGGTTGTTTTGCAGCG
>JBDUDE010000445.1:0-4227 GCA_040003105.1 Mucilaginibacter sp.
GTTAGTAAAATCATTATTTATTGGCTAATATGGTTTTCACTTCTGTGTATGTTTTTGTTTGACCGTTTTTTATCTGTTCGAGACTTTTCTCAATGCCGCGTTTTACATGTTCAGGAAGTTTCGTCCAAAAATCGTCAGCTCTGGTTGAGGGTGATTTTGAAAGTCGCGAGTATCGGCTTTGATTCATAATGGTTTGGTTGTAATGATTGGTCGACAATGTCTATTTCATAAAAGTAATAACATTGTTCAGATTTAAGATTTCAGAGATGTAGAAAACATAGTTCGAATTAAATAACAGTGCATCCTCCACCTTTATCATAAGCGCCAAGATTAGTTTCTTTAACAATTCCACTGTCTTTTTGAATCCGTAATTGAATTGTTTCCTTAGTTTCAGGGCAGAGGTTATGTTTCATCAGCTTTAAATGATACCCTCGGGCATCTATCAAATATGCCCCACCATGAATATTTTGGCCGTCCACGCGAACTTTTTCTGCAACTTCAGCTAACAATAAGGCCTCTTCTAAATTATCAATAGTCCCTAAAAATTGTTTTAATTGAACAGTATTTTGTACGTATCCAATTTTACCTTTATAAATGTAGGTAATATACTTAAAGCATATCCCTGGCAAACAGTCGTTGAATAATGCCGTTCCTAGCGTTCGAATATCCGAAGGGCCGAGTTTTAAACCAGGCGGTTTTACTCCCCGTTCAAATATTATGGAGTCCTTTCCGGGGTTCCAAACGCAAAGCGCCCAATAGTTGTAAGTTTTATCCGGGTGCACGGCTTGTACCAAATTGTTATGGTTAGTATATCGCTTAGATATTCTCTTAAAACCATCACTTGTCGAGTCGGAAATTAGCGAACTGTAATTTATCAGCACCCAAAAAAGAATGCCTATTACCAGTACAGAAGAAAGAATACCTATAAATAAGAACCTGGAAAAGTGACGGTGACGCATTTATGATTGTTTGACTGATTATCAATCTTGTCCTGATAAATATAATAACATTGTTCCAATTTGAAATTTTTGAGCACTAAAAACTTTGTACTTTAGTAAAAAATATACCACCATGAAACTGATACCCTATCTAAACTTCGCCGGTAATACCGAAGAAGCTTTAAATTACTACCAAAAAGTTTTTAATGGCACCATCCACGATTTAAACCGCTTTGGCGACATGTTTCCGCCCGAGGCAAACTATAAAGAAAAAATTATGCATGCCCGCCTGGAGTTTGGCGACAATATGCTGATGTTCAGCGATGGCATGCCGGGCACACCTGTTGACCACGGCAATGGCATCTACTTAAGCATTGGCCTTAACGACGAAGTCCAGGCCCGCTCTATATTTGACCAATTGGGCGAGGGTGGTAAAATAACCATGCCGCTCGAAGTGCAGTTTTGGGGTGCCTTGTTTGGCCAGGTTATGGATAAGTTTGGCATCAGTTGGATGATAAATTGCGAGATGAGTTCGTAGTTAATGGTAGCTACGCAAACTTTTCCGTTGGCTGCGGGGACAAAGTAATTTTCAGGTCATGTTTACCTGTTCATGAAGCGCTTGGGCGCTATCTTTAAAAAGCATATCTATCTTCGCAACCCGGTAGATATTACCGGGAACTATTTTGCTATGACATCAAAACGTTACCTGCTTCTTGTATTAATTCTTGGTGCGCTAACAGCAATAGCGCCTTTCTCAATCGACATGTATTTGCCGGGTTTCCCCCAAATTGCTGCGTCGCTGCACACTACCACTGTACAGGTTTCACTTTCTTTATCGGGCTTTTTTATAGGGATATCGGCCGGCCAACTTTTATACGGACCGTTACTCGATAGGTTTGGCCGTAAGAAACCCTTGTATATAGGTTTGGTGCTGTACATAGCGGCGTCGATAGGGTGTTTTTTTGTTGGGTCGATAGAGCAGCTAATCGTATTGCGTTTTATACAGGCAATAGGCAGTTGTGCTGCAACTGTGGCTGCTATGGCCATGGTGCGCGATATTTTCCCGGTGGAGGATAATGCTAAAGTATTTGCCTTATTAATTTTGATATTAGGCGTATCGCCCATGTTGGCGCCAACTGTCGGCGGTTATATTACGGCGGCTTATGGCTGGCAGTTAATATTTTTTATATTGGCTGCAATAGCATTCCTGGTTTTATTGGCAGTCATCTTCCTGTTACCCGAAAGCTACCAGCCCGACCCGCATTATTCGTTAAAACCAATCCCAATTATAACAAGCTTTTGGTCGGTAATGAAGCATCCGCAGTTTTATACTTACGCTGTTTGCGGGGCAATTGGTTTCTCTGGTTTATTTGCTTACCTGGCTGCCTCGCCATTTGTTTTTATGGATGTATACGGCATCAGCGCAAAAGTTTACGGGTGGATTTTCGCACTGCTTTCCATTGGATTTATTGGTTCCAGCCAGTTTAATGGTATGCTCACCAGGAGATATAGAAGCGAGCAGATAGTTAACGTCACCCTGCCCGCGATGGTGATTATCGGCATTATATTTTTAATCGGCTCAACCGGTAATTGGCTGGGTATTTACGGTACTATTATTACTGTATTTGCCTTTTTATGCTGCGTAGGTATAACTTATCCCAATACGGCAGCGCTGTCACTTGCGCCGTTCGGCAAAAATGCGGGAACGGCAGCGGCCCTGATGGGTTGCCTGCAAATGGCCATGGGTACGCTTACATCAATAGTGGTAAGCATGTTTAAAAGCCGCAGCACCATCCCCATGGCGGGGTTAATGGCAACTGCGGCTGTTGTGGCCTTTTTAGTGCTGATAATAGGCAGAAGAAATATCAGGCAACGTGTAGAAGCGTCTGAGGAAGTTGGCGCCGGAGTGCATTAGGAAGGAGTTCATAGTTAATGGTTCATAGTTCATGGTAGCTGCGGAAAAGTGGTAGTAGCAGTGTTTAGTAGCAGTCATTACGTATCCGACGTTTCAAACTGCCACTGCTACTCCCCACTGCCACTAATTCCTTTCCGGCCATGAACGATGAACTATGAACCATGAACCACACCCAGCACCTCATCAACAATCCCAAACTCTTTCGCCTCGCCGCCATCCATCCAAAAATCGCGGTCAGATACTTCGTGAATTTTCTCATAGCTCTGCCCGCTGTGTTTGCTCAGGATTGTGTATAGTTCCTTTTTTACTTTAAGTACCTCGCGGGCGGTAATTTCAATATCCGATGCCTGGCCTTGCACGCCGCCCAATGGCTGGTGCAGCATTACCCGCGAATGTGTTAAGGCGGCGCGTTTGCCGGCTTTACCGGCAGATAGCAGCACCGATGCCATCGAAGCTGCCATGCCGGTGCAAATGGTTGCCACGTCGGGCGTAATGAGCTGCATAGTATCGTAAATGCCATAACCCGCATAAACCGAGCCGCCGGGCGAATTGATGTACATCTGGATATCCCGCTTCGGATCGGCCGATTGAAGGAAGAGCAATTGCGCCTGTATGATGTTGGCGATGTTATCATCCACGGCGGCCCCCAGGAAAATTATCCTGTCCATCATCAGGCGCGAAAATACGTCCATTTGAGACACGCGCAGTTCGCGTTCCTCGGTAATATAAGGCGTCATGGCTTGTGGCAGCCGACTATTTTCCACCGCGTTGATGTAATTATCAAGCGGTTGTTTTTTCACATAGCAATGCCCCTCCGCAAATTTGCGGAACTCGTTTTTATCGATATTCATAAAATTATTGGTTTATCGTTTACTAAAGATTTGCCTTATCTTTTCACTAAAGCTTTTATGCCGCGCCTGGTTGAACAGGCTTTGGTGCACGGCTTCAATCTCCTGTTTCAGCTGGTTGCGGCTGTACAGTTTTATTTTATTGTAGGCGATTTTTTGCCACTGCAGCTTATCGTTCAACTCATCATCAAGCAGTAGCTTTGCTTCAAACACCAGCGCATCGCCGGGCGCCGAAAGGTGCAGCAGGTGTGCCTCTATCTGTTCGGTTTCAATTAAGGAAGTCCTCATACGTTAATGATTTTTGTTTAATGGTTTCCCTAACTTTTTCCAAACATTTATATTTCTGCACGGTTGCCGAGCGTACACCCGAAAAGCCAAACAGCGTTGCAGCATCCGAAAGCGGCACATTATCGTAATAAAAGGCGCGGAGTAAATCCATGCACTTTTTTCCAGCGGTTGCCAGGTAATGCATCAGCTTGTTTTCCGAATAATCTTCTTCATCTGCGGCAGCCTGCAAATCAATCCC
>JBDUDE010000302.1:0-4222 GCA_040003105.1 Mucilaginibacter sp.
CGTTTTGGTGGTGTGCAAGCGCAATAACCGAATAGCCAGCCTGTTGCCTAACCTGCTCAAACCATTGATAGCGCAAAGTACGGGCGGCCATTTGGGTTGATACTTTGTTATCAGCGGCGAAAGTTAAAGTATCAAAACTGATGTTATGAAAGGTTACGTCAAGGTGTTGGGCTAGGTCCCGGCAAAACTGTTCGTCGCCGGCTGATTCATCGCCCCGAAGTTGAAAGTTACAATGTGCAATGCCAAAATGATAGCCTGCCGATTTGAGCAAATGAACCATCAATACAGAATCCATACCCCCGCTAACGGCTGCAAGTATTTTACTTTGCCCGTCAAAAAGTGAATTTTGACCGATGAAATCAGTGAAATTTTTAACAGGCAGCATCCATCAAAATTATTAATTTAAAACCCCAACAAAAAACTAATTTTGCCAGCGTGAGGAAATACGTTTTATTCGTCCTGTTATTGTGCTTAACGGCTGCCGCTTTTTGCCAGAAAAAATCGACGGTTACATTGGTAAAATCGCGCGAAACCATTGGGATTAAACGCGATGGCAAGGATGTGTGGAAGGTTTACGAGGGGACGTTTAAACAGGATTTTAGTACACTTACGTCAGATAGCGCTTACTTTTACCCCCAGGATAACGCTTTTGACGCCTTTGGTAACGTAGTAATAAACCAGGGTGATACGCTGCACATATTTTCGGACAAGCTGAATTACAACGGCAATACCAAAGTTGCGCTGCTTACCGATAACGTTAAAATGGTTGACAAGGATGCTACGTTGACCACCAACCATCTTACCTACAATACGGCTACGCGCATTGGTATTTACACTGATGGCGGTAAACTGGTGAATAAGGACAATGTACTTTTGAGTAAAAACGGCTATTATTTTGCCTTTACCCGCGATTCTTACTTCCGGTACAATGTATCGCTCACTACACCTGATGCACTGGTGAAGACAGATACCATGCGGTATAATACAGGTTCCAAAATCTCCTATTTTTACGGACCGACGCATATTTACAGCGTCGGCAAGGATAAAGATGAAAAAGGCAAAAAACGCGATACCAGCAGAAAAGACCGGGACACCCTGTACACCGAAAACGGCCAGTATAATACGGTTACAGAGCAGGCTGCTTTCGGCAAAAATAATTTGTATACATCAGGCACAAAATCATTAAAAGGCGACAGCTTGTTTTATGATAAGCTGAAAGGCTACGGCCGGGCGGTAAAGCATGTTACGTTTACTGATAAGGAGCAAAAAACCACCATTAAAGGTAACCTGGGGACGTACTTTAAAGACGAGGAGCGAACGGTAATGACCGAAGACCCTTATATAATTATAGTCACTGAGCAAAAAGATACCACCAAAAAAGATTCGCTGGCAAAATTAGATTCTGCCAGGAAAGCCGATTCGGTGTTTAAGATAAACCCAGGCAAAAATAAAGGCGCCATTAACATGGCGCAACTGATAAAGCAAACCGTGCCGGGCAAGATTGACACCGTTACAGGTACCCGCAGATATAACCCCGCATTAATAAAGGATGGAAAGCAAAAGATTGACACCCTACTTAAAAAGCTGCCTGCCGATACTAATGTTATCCGTAAAAGAATTGATTCGGTTATTAAAAAGCCACCGGTTGATGTGAAAACCAATAATTTAAAAACGGTGCAGGCCAAAATAATTCCGGTTAAATCAAAACCAAAGCCGGTAACCAAACCGGGCATAACCCCTTTGCGGCGTGGGCAGCCAGTCTATGAAAAAGGAGCTGTTGTTGCCGCAGTAAAGAAGGATACCAGCCACCTTAAACGCGACTCGGTTTACATGTCGGCGGATACGATTGAAACGCGGATTTTAACTTATAAGGATTTAAAAATATACCAGGAAAAGCAACGGCTGGCGCATATAAGGGACACCTCGGCAAAACCGAAGAAGAAAATACCGGAATCGAAATTTTTAACTGCGGCGTCGGCTGGCGTACTTACCGACACTACTTTTCATCACCGTGATTTTTTTGGCAAGCCAAAACCCGTGGTTAAGAAGACCCCGCCGCCGCCGACCAAAAAACAATTGATGGCCGACAGCCTGCGAAAAAAGAAGTTTGACGATTCGGTTACCACTGCCCGTAAGCTCGAACCGCTTGATACAGCCCGTATACGCATTGTAATAGGCCACCACCATTTTAAAATGTTTAAATCGGACTTACAGGCCAAAGCCGACTCGATGTTCTACAGCAATGCCGATTCTACCATCCGCTGCTATGTAAACCCTATTATATGGACGCAGGGCTCACAACTGACCGGTGATACCGTTTACATGCAGATGAAGCACAAAAAGATGGATAACATGACCATGTTTCCGCATGCCTTTATCGTGAATATCGAGAAGGATGATTCTGTGCATTTTAACCAAACGGGGGGCAAAAAAATGCGGGGCTATTTTAAGGACGATAAGCTGCACAAGATGTTTATTGACGGCAACGCCGAGAGTATTTACTTTGCGCGGGATAGCGGAACTACCAAAGTATCCGGTATGGAGCGCTCACTAAGCACGCGTATCAGTGTTGATTTTGAAAACAACCAGGCAACCCGTATTGGTTTTTACCTAAAGCCGGAGCATAAATACACGCCTATTGCCAAAGTTGTGGATGACGATAAAATACTAAAAGGCTTTATCTGGAAGCCAAAAGAGCGGCCGGTATCAAAAGAATCCATCATCCCATCGTTTACAAAAAAAGCAGAAGCGAAAGCGGCCAAAGAAAAGGCAAAGACGGGCAAGGCGGGAGATAAAAAATTGCCGGATGGCAAAGCTGTAAAAGATACCACTGCCACCGGCTCTCAAAAATTGCCAGGCGCTAAAGCAGCAACTGATAGCTTAAAAAAAGTTGTGCCAAAATTAGCGGGGGTAAAAGCTGTTGCCGACAGTGTGAACAAGATGCTTCAAAAATCGCCGGCGGTAAAATCGGTTAAAGACAGCTTGCTGAAGGGTGCGCCTGTAAAACTGCCTGGCAATAAAGCCGCGAAGGATTCAGTGAATGGTAAGCCTATTGTAAAGAAGCCTGCGGAGCAGTAATGCTCCGGGTTTTATTTAATATTTTTAGCGCAATTCAAATTATTCGCATGGAAACCGAATCGCCTTTGCCGCTTACCGCCGACACCAAACAACTCGCTCAACAAACCGTATTCCCCATACTGTTTACTATCAGCTTCGCACATCTCATTAATGATATGCTGCAATCGGTTATACCGTCAATTTACCCCTTATATAAAGGGTGAGTTTCACCTATCGTTTGCCCAGGTAGGGTTAATAGCATTTACGTATCAAATCATTGCCTCAATTTTACAACCTTTTGTGGGCTTTTATACCGACCGTAAACCAAGGCCGTTCTCATTGCCGGTAGGCATGGGGCTTACGTTAACCGGGTTGTTAATTGCGTCCATGGCATCAAGTTACTATGTTATTTTGATAGCAGTTAGTTTTATCGGCCTGGGTTCCTCTATATTTCATCCTGAGTCATCAAGGGTGGCGCATTTGGCGTCGGGCGGTAAAAAGGGATTAGCACAATCAATTTTTCAGTTAGGAGGCAATGCGGGCAGCGCGATAGGCCCGCTACTGGTGGCTATTATAGTTGCGCCTTACGGACAATTTAACGTGATATGGTTTTGCATAGCTGCATTTGTTGGGATATTGGTTCTACTACAAATTGGTAAATGGTACCGCGACCGCCTGGCCCACAACGCAAAAAACAAAACAGTTCCGAGCGAATATCACAACCATAACCTGTCGCGCAAACGGGTGATATTTTCACTGGCAGTATTGCTGGTGCTTATATTCTCCAAATTCTTTTATTTGAGCAGCATTACCAGTTACTACACATTTTTCCTCATCCATAAGTTCCATTTAACTATACAGCACTCGCAGGTGTACCTGTTTCTATTTTTGGGTGCTGTGGCAGCCGGAACGGTTATTGGCGGTCCGCTGGGCGACCGCTTTGGACGCAAGTATATCATCTGGATATCTATACTGGGCGTGGCGCCGTTTACCATGCTGCTGCCCTATGTTTCGTTATTTTGGACGGGAACTTTATCTGTGGTTATTGGGCTAATCCTTTCGTCGGCTTTTTCAGCTATATTGGTTTATGCTACCGATTTGGTGCCGGGCAAAGTGGGGTTAATAGCGGGATTGTTCTTTGGCCTCGCTTTCGGCATGGGCGGGC
>JBDUDE010000912.1:0-4216 GCA_040003105.1 Mucilaginibacter sp.
CCGTTTGCCTTCATGTATCCCCAGCCCGGATAATCCGTTTGCGATGTCATGGAATAAATCAGATCATCACGCCCCAGGCTGCGCAGTAATTTAAACAACATCGCCCCTCCGGTAATACCAACGTGGATATGGCCATTGCGTACCACTAATATTTCTTTTTCCAGCCTTTTGATTACCAAATCCCTTACTGCGGGTGGCGGCACCTCTGCCAGCAGCGCGGCCGCCAAATCGCCCATCGAACTATCGGCGTAACTATGGTCGTCTTCATGATAATAAGTGGCTTGTATAGCCATGCTGGTTACAGCGGCTTGTTTTTCCCATTGCAGGGCTTCTGCCTTCCGCCCTATTTGCCGGGCAATTTTAGCAGCAGTACGCAGGTTGTATACCCAGTAGCAGTTGTTAAAACATATATTTTGCGGCTTACCGTTATTCATTCCCTCTACGCCTGCGTTCGGCCAAAGCCAGTCACCTAAAAAATCCCAGTCGCCGCCAAAACGTACCAGCATATTATTTTGCGCATGCGAGTTTAAAAACGCAAGCCAGTTTTTTATCAAATCGAAATTCTTTTCCAATACACGGGTATCGCCCTGCTGCTGGTAGAGCAGCCAGGGTAACGAAATCACTATACCGCCCCAACCCGGCCCGCCGCCACCCCAGTAAGTTGGCGCAGTATGTGGCAATATCCCGTAATCGGCGTTACCGCCATAGTTCGAGGCATCCATCGACCGTGTGCCCTGCACATCTCGCCAGTCTTCCATCCATTTGGTATAAAAAGCGCCGAGCTGGTAGTTGTATAAACCCGATTCAGATGTGGCGTGCGAATCACCGCCATAACCCATGCGCTCACGTTGCGGGCAATCAACCACGTAGCCGCCCAGCGAGAGATTTTCAAAATTCCAGCGCACTTTATCATAAATCCAGTTTTGTAACGAATCAGAACAAGCAAAGGTGGCGGCGTTATCATAAGCGGTACGCACCACCCATCCTTTTATATCAGTTAGCACCGGTTTTTCTTTCAATCCGCTGATGGTTATCCACCGACCCGAACTATAATTGAACCTGTTTTTAAAAATACCCTCTCCGCTTGCCCCTAAAATATAAGCGCTATGGATGCGAAACGTCATGTCCTCTTTTTCCCGTTCAGAGAACTTAATATCTATTCGCTGGCCTGGCTGCCCTTTCAGTTTAATCTCTGTCCAGCCTGAAAAGTTTATGCCCATATCTATGCGATAAGTTCCATCAGCACGCTGCTCAATTCCAACCGGGTGAATTTCGTGGTACAGGCGATTGGGCTCAACCATTTGAGCCGATAGCGTTAGCCTTGGATGATATACCACCGCCTGTTTCCAGGTGCTTTCATCGCAGCTTGCCAGGTTCCAGTCGGGTATTTCTTTTGAAGCATCCCATAGTTCGCCGCCCATATTCAGAAATTTCCATTGCTCCAGCAATTTGTTGGGACTTGGGTGGGTTTTCCAGGTTGCATCGGTTTTTATGCGCATTGCTGCTTGTTTATCGCCGATGGCATTATATAAATCTGCCTGCGCGGTCACAATAGGCGCAAGTGGCTTGTCATCTGTATGATACGAGGCGTATATCGACCATGAGGCCCCCAGCCAAATAGCCACCACGTTTTTACCGGGTTTTAATTCGGCGCTGATATCATAGGCCACATATCTTGCACGTTTGCTATTATCACTCACGCATGGTGATAGCACATCCTCCCCTATTTTTTTGCCGTTTACATACAATTCATGATAACCTATGGAAGCAACAAACATCATCGCTTTTTGGGGTTTTGTCGTTAAATCAAAAGTTTTGCGCAGCCATGGGTCGGCAATAGTGCAGTCGATTTGAGTCGGGTCATCTACATCGCCGGTGCCTATCCAGGCGGCAGACCACTCTGCATGATTAAATATTCCCGTACTCCAATGTGCCACGATGCTCCATGATGAAGTTTTGCCCAATTCATCTTTTACGCAAACTTTCCAGTAATACGATTTATCAGAAACCAATGGTTTGCCGTTATAAACCACATGCTGCATCTCATCAGATTTTACCCAGCCCGAATCCCACACATCACTTTTGTCTGCATTTAAAATATCGGCAGATGAACTCACCAATACTCTATAGGCTGTTTGCCTTTGGGCAAAAGCATGTGGGTTGGTAGCGGCCAATGTCCAGCTTAGGCGGGGCGCAGGTTCATCGATACCTTCCGGGTTTACCAGGTATTCGCAACGCAGGTTTTCGGGACGGATGCTTTGCGCCTTTAAAAATACGGGCAGGCAAAGCAACAATAGCAGCAATAGTTTTTTCATCGGGATATTTAAGCTGATGGCAGCGGTTTATACAACAGAAATACATTTTTATTTTGTTTTAACCAAATATGTAATGGCATTTATCCCGCTTTTTCGCGTGACAATGACGCAAAACCATATGGCATTGAGTCCAAAAACTGCTCATAATCGATAATAACCTCATTACTAACGTATTAATAATTTAACATTAATACCATTCACGGCTGTTAACATAATGATAACATTGAAATAACCTTTATATAACTTACTTTTGCAGCAATCCGTAAACTATGAAAAAAGAAAATCCAATAGCAGTGACTAAAGAAGCAAAATCAACCGAGAAAAAAAGCATTAAAGAAGGCTTAATAAAAGAGTTAAAAGCGTTTGCCACAAAACTTGGCCATACCTCAAAAAAAATCGAGAAAGAAATTGAAAAAGCAGCTAAGCAGTTAGCAAAAAAATTAGCTAAGCCTGCAAAAGCCGAAAAACCGGTAAAAGTTGCAAAGCCAGCGAAGGTTGCAAGCCCTAAGGTAAAAGCCGAGCCTAAAGCGCCTGCTGCAAAACCAGCACCGGTAGCCGCCCCCAAAGCAAAAGCAGAGCCTAAAGCTGTAGCTGTTGAAAGCAAACCCGCTGCGGTTGCACCCAAGCCAGCAAAAGCTTCCACTTCAAAAAAAGCGGGTAAATAAGATATTACTCAAGACTTACGAGGTTTTATAAAACTTCGTAAGTCAGATATTTTTTCATGTCTGCGTTGACCTGCTAAATCTCCAGGAATTCTTTCAACACCAGCGCATGGTTCTGCATGTCATCTTTGGCAGCGTACAGCAAAGTAACCCTTTTATGCTCCTTTATTAACGACAATAACTCATCAACTGCAGGGTTATCTTTAAGTTCCAGTACATATTTATGTCTGAACTCGTCCCACCCGCCACCATCATGGTGGAACCATTTGCGCAACGCATCTGTTGGGGCAACGGCTTTCATCCAAAGGTCAATCCCGGCATCTTCCTTTTTCATGCCGCGCGGCCATAGCCGGTCAACCAATATTCTGAAACCATCAGAAGGGTCTGCCGGCTCATAGATGCGCTTGATAACTACATTATCCATAAGTTAAAGTTACCTGTTTTAGAACCAAGAGACAAGAATCAAGATAAAAACCAGACGGCTTCATAGATGCTGTAATATATTTCAGGTCTTGGCTCTTGATTCTTGGCTCTTGATTCTTGCTCTCAACTCCTCCGTTTCGCCATCAATTTAAGCCTCCGCCTTCTCAATGATATCTGCGTACGCGCATCTTCGTTACCATTCAGTTGGTCGTTGTATCCTGTAATTATGTTACGGTATGTTAATACGCCTATTACCTTGCGATCATCGGGATTTACAACCGGCAGCACATCGCCCTGCTGTTTCGACATCAGCTCAACCGCCATTCGGAGGGTGTCGTTAGTATGTATCAGCAGGTAATCAGGCTGGATTATTTTTTTGATTTTTACATCGCCATGAATAGGTTCCTTATAAATATCTGCCAATTTTATCGTGCCGGCATAGCTAAGGTCATCACTAACAGTTATCAAATAACTATCCTGTACGTTTTTCGACGCTAATAATTGCCTTACCTCGCTTATAGTGTGGCTTGCTTTTAAAATTATATTCTTATTAGTAACCACTTCTGACACCTTCGTTTTTTGCAGGATATCCGGCTCGAACGAATCAGGGGTAATTACGCCGCGGCGAGCGATTTTTTCAGTCATGATGGTATTTTCCATCAGGAAGAATGAAACAATATATGCAGCTGTGCAGGCGCCGAGCAACGGCAGCAGAGCATGTGACTGCATGGTTGCTTCCAATGCAAAAGTAATACTGGTTAAATAAGCCCTGGACGCTCCGGCAAACATGGCCGACATGCCTATCAATGCAGCCAT
>JBDUDE010000627.1:0-4213 GCA_040003105.1 Mucilaginibacter sp.
CTTTCATCCTGCAAAAATAAAAATATAGTAAACAGTAAAACAAATTGGTTTTAAACCTATTATCACTTAACAATAACATAATATTAATAACACACCTGCTACATACCGGTTGCCTACTTTAGTTGTAAATAAATGCCATAGTTATGAAACTGATAGTAAGAATTTCAAGCGTTTTCACCAATTTTCGTGAGTGGATGATTTTAAGGAGCATGAAATCTTCTTTTATCCACTAAAACTATTTATCTAAAAATTTCTTTTATTTAATTGTAATGCACAATTTGGCTTTACAATAGGGTTTTAATGGAAAGCACTGCGCAGGATTTACAATTTAATAAACAACTTTTTGGCGACGATTTTACCTGGGGCGTATCGGTAGCAGCCTTGCAGATTGAGGGTGCACACGATGTGCACGGCAAAGGGCAATCTATTTGGGACGTATTTTCTTTAAAAAAAGGAAAAATACTAAATGGTGACCTACACCATACTTCCTGCGATTTTTATAACGAATACAAGCAGGATATCGATATTATCAAGCAACTGAACATCCCCTGTTTCAGGTTTTCCATCTCATGGGCACGCATATTACCTAACGGAACCGGCGAGATAAACCAGGCCGGTATCGATTTTTATAACAGCGTTATTAATTATTGTATTGAACAGGGTGTAGAGCCATGGTTAACTATTTACCATTGGGATTTACCACACGCGCTTGAATTAAAAGGCGGGTGGACAAACCGCGAAATTGTAGATTGGTTTACCAATTTCGCAACCGTATGCGCCCAAAGCTTTGGCGACCGTGTAAAACACTGGATGGTAATGAACGAACCGGGCGTGTTTACCGGCGCCGGCTATTTTTTGGGGATACACGCACCAGGCCGCACCGGGCTCAAAAACTTTTTACCGGCCATACATCACGCCGTTTTATGCATGGCCGCAGGAGGGAGGGTGCTGCGTCGTTTAGTGCCGGATGCCGAAATAGGTACAACATTTTCCTGTTCTTACATCGAGCCTTACTCCGATAAGCCAAAAGATATTGCAGCGGCCAAGCGCGTAGATGCGCTGCTTAATCGCTTGTTTATCGAGCCGGTTTTGGGGCTTGGTTATCCTACCGAGGTAGCTGCCATAAAAGGCATCGAGAAATATAAGTTGCCTGGCGATGAGGAAGCTATGACGTTCGATTTTGATTTTATCGGCGTGCAAAATTACACCCGCGAGATTGTGAAAAACTCGTTTTTTACGCCCTACGTTGGTGCATCATTGGTAAAGGCCGAAAAAAGGGGAGTGCCATTAACTGATATGAAGTGGGAGGTTTACCCACCATCAATATACCAAATGCTGAAGCAGTTTAACAGCTATCCGCAGATAAAAAAAATCTACATAACAGAAAATGGCGCCGCCTTCCCCGACGAAGTGACAGATGGCAAAGTTGATGACCCTAAACGCGTCGCCTATCTGCAACAATATCTTAAACAGGTTTTAAAAGCGAAAAATGAAGGGCTAAAGGTAAGCGGCTATTTCATCTGGACGTTAACCGATAATTTTGAATGGGCCGAAGGCTATCACCCGCGTTTTGGTTTAATTTATATCGATTTTGAAACCCAGCAACGTATTGTAAAAGCATCGGGCCATTGGTATGCTGATTTTTTGAAAGGTAGTTAAACGGCTGCTTTTCTCAGGCTGATGCAGAATTTTGTGCCGCCTTCAGGGTTGTTTTCAAACCATATTTTCCCATCATGGCTTTCGATAATTTGCCGGCAGATAGAAAGGCCCAGCCCGAAAGATTTTTCGCCTGCTGTGCCCGCCCGTTTGGCCTCGGTAAACATGTTGAAAACCTTATCCTTTAAATCGTCAGGTATACCTATGCCATTGTCTGTAACGCAAATTTGTACCCCGTCCTCCGTGGCGTGAATGGTTAGCCAAATTGAACTGTTATCCGGGCTAAATTTTATGGCATTGCTGATTAAGTTGCTGATAACACGCCATATTTTTTCGCGGTTAAGTAACAGTTCCATTGGTTTGTCCAATAGCAGGGTTTTTATCTCCTGGTTTTTTTCGGCAGCTTTAAAACGGAGCAACTCGACGCTGTTTGAAATTATTGAGTTAACGTCGGCAGGCTCTTTTGTAAGCGTTGTTTTTTTATTGTTGGTGGCTTCTAAAATTTCGTTAATAAGTTCGATTGAATTGTCGGAGGTTTCCTTTATAAGATTGATGGCATCTTTTTGCTCCTCGCTTTCCGCCTCTTCCATCATCAAGCCCGATAAGGAAGAGATACCGCCGATGGGGTTACGCAAATCATGCGCTACGGTTCGTAAAATGCGGTCTTTCTCCTGGCTGCTTTCATTTAACTCAAGCAAGGCATTATTTAAGGTAATGTTTTGTTCGTTTATCTGGTAGTTAAGGCTATCGAGCTTAGCAACATTCTTTTTCGACCGCTGCCAGTTTGAATATACCAGTGAAATAATGATTAACAGCAAAATGCCGCCTACTATTGCCACTTTCAGCAATATATTTTGTACTTCGTTATCTTTTTTAAGCCTGTTAAACTCATAATTTTTTTCCAGCCGTTTTATTTGCTCATTTACGTCGGCCTCCTTCAGCATTTTTTGCTTTGCCGCAATTGAGTCCTTTAAGCGGCCGTAGTCGCCAAAATAAGCCATCGCCGTTTTAGCGTCGTTCTTTTTAATTAAATACTTTGCCATCAGGTAGTTCCAATCGGCCTGCGCATCCTGGTTTTTAATGGTATCGCTTTGGCGATGAACGGTTTGGAGCAATGAAAACAGCGAATCCTGCTCGTTACGGTCATAATAAATATGGGCCAGTTTTAATTCCGACAGCTGCGCATCCTGGTTATCGTTCCCCTTGCGCAGGTTTATGTTGAAGCTTTTTTTAAGCAACTGCTTTGCCAGCGTGTAGTCGCCTTGTTTAATATAAATGTTTGCCTGGTTGCCGTATATTACACCCCGGGCCACATCCAGCAAGTTTTTGCTGGTGCGAAACCTTGCGGCTTCACGGTCAATAAGTGCCAGCCCTTGTTTAAAAAAGTACATGGCGCTGTCAGTTTTGCCGAGTTTACTGTAGCTTATGCCCGCGTTGTTTAACAGTTCCTGCCTGCGGTAAAATGTGCGGAATGTAACTACGCAGGAGCTATGCTCATTATAACTATTTTTAAAATATGTTGCCGCCTCGCGGTAATGCCCTTGTTTGTACATCGTCATGCCCATGCGATAACTGTAATCGCTAAATGAGCATATATCAAAGCTGTTATTGGCAATAACCTTGCCCTGGTAATAATAGCGGTAAGCTTCGTTGTATCGGGCTGCGTCAAATAGTAAATCGCCTTTACTAAAATTGGCAAGGGCATAGTCCTTAGTATATTTTAGTTTTTTTTCAGGGCTGTTAAAAAGGTCGAGCATACTATCCGCATAAAGCATTGCCCGTGGCCGGTCTTTTACCTTATGCAAATAGTAGTTATAGTTTAAGTAGTAATAGTCAAATTTTTGGCCAACATCCAGGTTTTTGTACCCGCCGAATACCGAATCGATGCGAGCGACAGCCTTAGCCGCTGAGCCATTATCATATTCAGCCTGGGCCGAATCAATAACAGGTTGAAATTGTGCGGAACCTGCAGACGTCGTTTTTTTTTCGCATGAATTTAGCAACAATAAGGGGCAGCAAGACAGCAGCATTTGCAGGTAACGTTTGTATATGCAACTGTAGTAATTCATATTGAATTATTGAGTAGGGACCGGTAACAGTTAAATAAAGGCTTTAATTTAACCAAAAACTTATGATTTGTAAATTTTATTTACGCGTAAGTTTCAACACTATTGCCGGTGTTTTGTGCAATGGAAGGTTTATTTCGTTTTTGCCTTGGCAGGCTGATGTAAAAAGTAGTGCCAGTTTTACCGTCACTTTCAAACCAAATTTTGCCATCGTGATTTTCGATGATTTGCTTGCTTATTGAAAGGCCTAGTCCAAACGATTTCTCGCCCGCCGTCCCGGGGCGTTTGGCTTCGGTAAACATATTAAAAACCTTATCCTGCACATTGGCAGGTATACCTATGCCGGCATCGTTAACCGATATCCTTAACTCATTGTTGGCAACAACTGCTTTAACAAATATAGTTTCGCCGGCCGGGCTAAATTTTATAGCGTTGCTAATTAAATTGCCTATAACCCGCCATATCTTTTCGCGGCTTATCAATAAGTCTTC
>JBDUDE010000796.1:0-4199 GCA_040003105.1 Mucilaginibacter sp.
AAATAATGCATTCAGCAAAGTTTAGTCCACCTAATTTTGAATTTACGCCTTCATTTATAAACTTATAATAGTCCATTGTTGATACCCAGCTTATCCCGCCAACTAATCCGATTTTTTTCATAAATATTTGATTAACGCAGCAAAAGTAACGTTAACCTGGCTTGGTTTTAGGATACAGATTGTACAAAAACAGGCAGTACAGATTGAGGATAAATTCCTGAAAGCGATTGTCTCTCACATTGGTTAGCAAATAAAAAGCCACTGCATTACCTATTGTAAATAACAATGTCAATCTTTACCTTTGGTGTATTATTTATCTAGTACACCGATACACCAATGACAAATATGGAAAATTTAGTTTCGAGGTTAAAACAAAACCTGTTGTTGCAGCTTTTTACAATTGGCCTGCGCTACCTGCTTGGATCTGCTTTTGTATTTGCAAGCATCTTTAAAATTGAAGGGATCAGATTTATGCCCCCACCCGGTGAAAATACGCCGGTCAATACGCTGGCGCACTTTTTTGAAGCGATGTACCAGGCAGGTATTTACTGGCATTTCGTTGGCTGGGGGCAGTTGATTGCTGGGTTTCTGCTCATGTCGCAAGCTTTCAGCACTTTAGGAGCAGTCGCATTTTTCCCGATTATGCTCAATATTTTTGTCATCACCATTTCATTCAATTCTCCCAACATTCTGCTTATAACGTCTTTAATGCTACTTTCAAATGGGTATTTGCTTTTATGGGATTGGAATAAGTTGAAGTTCATCTTCCTGCCCGGGCAACGGCCATATTTGGATGATAACAGTCCGTTTTCAAAACGGAGAGGTTGGACGTATTTGGGCCTGCTCTTGTTTTTCACTGTAGTTTCCTTTCGATTATTTCAAATACATCATTGATAAACGTTGGCACGCGGTCTGCAGGAGTCCGTAGTTGGAAACGGGACGCCAGGGCCAACAAACTAATGCAGGTTGCAGGGTCTCCCATTTTTTGGGAATAAATAAGTTATTTCAAAATTACCTTCAATTCATCCGCAGTTAACCCATTAGCTTCAACTTTTAGCTTAATAGTTCCTTTTTTACCGTTTTTTAATGGCCGTAATATAGCTAAAGCCTGTCCACGGTACGTTTTGCAAACCGGGTTGTTAACACTTTCCATATCATTTGGACTGGCGCTACCGCTTCCGGCTATTTCACCATCACCAGAAACGCTCAGTTTAACAGCAATATCAGCATCAGGAATTATATTACCGGCTTCATCTGTTATAGCTATCTTTACGTACGAAAGATCATTGCGGTCGGCTTTTATATTTGTTCTGTCGGCAACCAGTTTAATTTTTGCCGGCTTACCTGTTGTTGATAGTTGTTTTGATGCTACTTCCTTCCCGTCTTTTATAGCTATGGCCCGTAATACGCCCGGCCCATAAGGTACTTTAAAGTTTGCTATTAACTTTGTGTCACCCCCTGATTTTTGTTCACCAATCACTTTGCCGTTCAATTCCAGGCGAATAAGCGGGTAATTTGAAAACACTCTTACGTCCATAATTTCCCCTTCATTCCCTGCCCAGTTCCAACTCTGCCATTCATCAGGCCATCCCCATTGGCTAACTATCTCTTTTTTTCCCTCGGGGACAGGCGTATGAACAGCCATTTCCAACATGCTGTTCTCCCAAATTACATCCCGGTAAAACATTTGTGGTTTTTTAAATCCGCAAATGTCTATATCTCCGCAAAAGCCATTAAACCATGGAAACTGCTTTAATAAACCCCTGGCGGGCTCGTCGTTTAACCTGCTGTTTCCTAATCCTGTCTCACCGAAGTAATCCATCGCCGTCCAAACGAAATCTCCAATAACATAAGGGTTCTTTTTAACCAATTGCCAGTACTCATAAGCTTCCCTGGCGAATGACTCTGTTCCCATCATTACCCGTCCGGGGTGTAGCTTATGATCTGACTCATACTCCGAACGCATATAATTATAGCCACCAACATCAAGCATAGCAAACGCGGGTATTGTGCTTTCCCATTTATAATTGGGATGGTCGTAAAAACTACATATTGCCTCGGTAACAGGGCGTGTGTTGTCAAGGCGTTTCACTTCTGTAACAAGTTGCCTTTCAATGGCAAGCCCAAGCGAATCCACCCGTTCATTAACTTCATTCCCAATACTCCAAAAAATAACAGAAGGATGGTTCCTGTCACGGTAGATTAAAGATTGCAGATCTTTTTGCCACCACTCTTTAAAATACAGGTGATAATCCTGGGGGTTTTTGGGCCGCTCCCACATATCAAACGCTTCATCAATTACCAGCATACCGTTTCTGTCGCAGGCATCCAAAAATTGTTTTGACGGCGGATTATGGCTTGTACGTATAGCATTATAGCCATACCCTTTCATCAGTTCTACCCGCCGCTCTTCTGCCCTGTCTATCGTTGCAGAGCCTAAGAAACCGTTATCATTATGCAGGCACCCGCCTTTCAGCAATACTTTTTTGCCATTTAAAGTAAACCCTGTATTGGCATCAAAGTGAATAGTGCGTATACCAAAAGTAATGTTGCTTTTGTCGGTAACTTTGCCATTGGCTATCACTTCTACTTGGGCAGTATATAGATCAGGCTTTTCAACTGACCATGCTTTCGGTTTATCAACACTTAAATATTGTGTTATCTGGTTACCAGCTATCGCAACCTGGCTGACAGGTGTTTTTATCCTTTGAACAATTTTACCGCTAGGACTGAGCAAATTAACCGAAAGTTGCACATTAGAAGGTCCCCCCGTTGCATTTTCAAGGCTTGCCGATAATTTGATCTTTGCTTTATCTGCTGATAAACTTTCTGTTGTCACCCAAAGGCCATCCTGTGCTATGTGTACCGGCTGCTTTCTGACAAGCCAAACATGGCGGTAAATTCCGGATCCGCTATACCAGCGCGAGGTTTTACCCTCATTGCGTACTTTAACAGCTATCACATTTGGTTGTCCATTAAATTTTGCGGCGCTGCTTATATCAACATCAAAAGCGGTGTAACCATAAGGGTGTGCAGCTAATAATTTGCCATTAACCCATACCTCACAGTTCATGTAAACCCCGTCAAACCTGATTACAGATTGACTGTGAGACTTACCCGTTTTTAAAACAAAGGTTTTTCTATACCAGGCTGTTCCTCCTAAAGTGTAGCCGGTAGACGTAGCACCCAAACTTTGTTTAGAAAACGGGCCTATAATTTCACCCGGGGTTTGGTTTGGGAGGTTTTCGATGCTCCAATCATGTGGCAAATCAACCGTTCGCCAGGAATTGTCATTAAATTTTGATGTTTCGGCTCCAGCGGCATCGCCTTTATAAAATTTCCAGTTGTCATCAAATGATATTACTGACCGGGACGATTGTGCAGCTGCTGTTAAACCAATGAATAGAAGAAGAGCAAGTATTAATAGTCGATAAGGTTTCATTAGATAGTATTGTTTATTAAAATTAAACACAACTTTAATTGTTAACGGTATAATTGATTTATGAGTAAAGAATATACGCTAAATTCAAAAGTAACAAAGTTTGCCGCTTGTTGCGTTGCATAGTAATAAATATGAAGTTATTTACCGGCATTACAAAATGCCCCATGTAACATGCCCGGCGTCCAGCCCCCTCCCAAACTTTAACTTATTTTAACCATAATCCATTTGCCATTCTGCGTTTGCTTTCTTTAATTTATAAACTTAATGTCAGCAGTATCACCACCAAACCAGGTTTGCAGGCCATGGCTAATCATCCTGTTTATTTTATTTTTACCTGCGGGGCTTTCAGCACAAAATCTTTTCCTTGAAAAAGTAGAGGCCTGCAATACTTCAAACTATTGTATGGACTGCGGCGACCCAAAAGCAACCTGCGACCAGGTTATCCTCGATAATATATGCGGACAAATCGTTCGTAAATACTTATTGGGCGATTTCAAAGGCTCATTAACCTTCCAGGTTTTGGTCGACTCCACGGGTTTTGGCTGCGTGCTTAGCCATTCAGATATTATACCCCTCCCGCTTACGGCTGATCTGATCAGGTACCTGAACGGTTTTTTATGGAAACCGGCAAAAGTAAACGGCAAAGCCGTAACTTCATCTGTGAATGTGATTTTCCGTATTGCAAATGGCAGAATATCAGCTCAGGTCCAACGAATGGACCTAACCGAATTAAAGCCCCCCGGCGACCCTGTCATCT
>JBDUDE010000641.1:0-4189 GCA_040003105.1 Mucilaginibacter sp.
CGCACCTACTGGCTTGGTACAGATATTTATGGCCGCGACTTATTGAGCAGGCTGATTTTAGGCACCAGGGTATCATTATCAGTTGGCCTTATGTCGGTTATCATCAGCATGCTTTTGGGCGTATCCATTGGCGCGGTGGCTGGTTATTTTGGCGGGTGGATTGATGGGGCTTTAAGCTGGCTGATGAATATTTTATGGGCGTTGCCTGCTTTACTGCTGGTTATAGCCATATCGTTTGCATTGGGGAAAGGCTTGTGGCAGATATTTATAGCAGTTGGCCTGTCAATGTGGGTTGAGGTTGCGCGGCTTGTTCGCGGGCAGGTTTTAAGCCTTAAACAAGTGGAATACATTGAGGCGGCACGTTCATTAGGTTTTAACAATGCCCGTATTATCAGCAAACATATTTTACCTAATATAATAGGCCCCATATTGGTACTGGCCTCATCAAATTTCGCATCGGCTATTTTACTCGAGGCCGGATTAAGCTTCCTGGGTTTTGGCGCGCAACCGCCAATGCCTACCTGGGGCAGCATGATTAAAGAGCATTATGGTTATATTGTGATGGACTCTGCCTACCTGGCCATCATACCCGGGCTGGCTATTATGGTACTGGTTTATGCATTTAACCTGGTAACGGTAGGTTTACGTGACGCTTTTGATATAAAATCACAAAGTACCCGCTTTTAAAAAAAATATCTTTATTTTAGGCAGCCTTTCTAATTAACTAATGCAGAATATTGACGATATCTCGGCCGAGGACGAATTAATACGGCTATTGCTTAAAAGACAAACAGAGCTAAATGCTTTGCTTGAAGTAACACAAGCCATTAATAAGGATACGGCAACATCAACCCTGCTGCAGATGCTGCAGGTTATTTTAAAAAGCTACCTGCAGGTTGGCAAACTCAGGTTTTTAATCGAAAAAGACGGCAGTTTTATACTGATGTCCAAGTACGGCGGTGATATTGAGCTTGTTGGCGAACTGCATACAGCTTGCCTTAAACTTAAAAAATTTAAATGGCCCACCCCACTCGCCGGCCACGAGGATCCGCTGCTTGCCAAATACGATTATTTTATACCCATATATCATAAAAAAAAGGCCCTTGCGTTTGCCCTCATAGGCGATTTCCACCCATCAAGCGAGTTGCTGAACAACGACCTTAATTTTATACAAACCGTTATAAACGTCATCGTGGTTGCGCTGGAAAATAAGAAACTTTTCCGCGAGCGGTTGCAATCCGAACGTTTTCAGCGCGAAATGGAACTGGCCGTTGAAGTGCAGAACATGCTTATCCCGCTTAAAACTTATAAGGATAGCAGTGTTGAAGTGAGTGCGCGTTATATCCCCCACCAAAACATAGGGGGCGACTATTTTGATTTTATCCGCCTGAACGACCACGAGTTTTTATGGTGTATTGCCGATGTGTCGGGCAAGGGAATATCCGCTGCATTGTTAATGGCGAACTTCCAGGCAAGCCTGCATGCATGGGCCGCTGTAGAAGAGGACCTGACAAACATTGTGGACAGGCTGAACAAAATTGTTATCAACAACACCAAAGGCGAGCGGTTTATTACCCTGTTCATCGCCAAATACAACCAAAAAACGCGGAAACTTAACTACATAAACGCCGGCCACAACGCCACAGTTATGCATCTTGACGGCGAAAATATATTGCTAAAATTGGGCACAACCATGATAGGCGTTTTTGACGACCTCCCCTTTATAAACCAGGGCGAAGTCGACATTGAGCCCGGAACCATGATAGTGAACTATACCGATGGCCTGATGGACCATGAGCACCCTAACAAAAACTGGACGGAAGACAACTTATTGTCATTCATAAAAACCAACGGGCATTTGCAGCCAAACGAATTTAATGAGTTGCTGATGAACCATATAAACCTGGTGATAAAGGGGAAGCCAATTGATGATGTGACCCTTTTAACATTAAGAATATTTTAAGAACCGCAAAACTTACGAAGTTTTTAAAACTTCGTAAGTTTACTCCACACCCAGGGACTTTTCAACACTTACAACAACTACAATCTTTACAACGTTTTCAACCTAATGCTTTTATCAAGATTTCAATTTGAGTTTTTAGAGGCTGGCTGCGACGAGGCAGGCCGGGGGTGTTTAGCCGGGCCGGTATTTGCTGCCGCGGTTATTTTGCCGGATGATTTTGAGCACAATTTACTGAACGATTCCAAGCAGGTTACTGAAGAAATAAGATATCAGCTGCGTATTGAAATTGAACAAAAAGCAATCGCCCATGCGGTAGGCGTTGTTGATAATGTGGAGATCGATGCTATAAATATTTTAAATGCCTCGTTTTTAGCTATGCACCGCGCTATTGAAAAGCTGCATTTAAGCCCGCAGTTTTTAATTATTGATGGAAACAGATTTAACAAATATAAAAGCGTACCGCACCAATGTATAGTTGAAGGCGATGCCAAATACTTCAGCATAGCAGCAGCATCTATACTAGCCAAAACCTACCGCGACGACTATATGAAACAAATAGCTGCCGAACACCCCGAGTACGACTGGCACAAAAACAAAGGCTACCCCACGATAAAGCACCGCGAAACGGTTATGAAAATTGGGTATACGCCCTATCATCGCCGCACGTTTAGGGTAACTGACCCGCAGTTGGAACTCTTCTAAAATAGTTGAGCCATGATTTTCAGATTAGACAATCAGCGAAATCAACGCAATCAGTTTAATCAGCGGTCTGTTTTACATTTTTTGTAATATTTCTGCCAAAAAAACGCACAAAGGCTAATTTGGACGTTTCCGGTTGCCCATTTTTTATATTTTTGTTAAAAAACCGAATCCAGGCTTTGAGGATACTTATTTTAACCCATCGTGTTCCGTTTCCGCAAAATGGCGGCTACCCCATAGTAGTCTGCAATACCGTGCGCGGGTTGGTAAGCCTTGGGCACGAAGTTTCGCTGGTGGCACTTAATGCGCGTAAAAACCACCACGAAAACAGCGATGAGGATAATGCCCTGCTGTCGAAGATAAACTACCGGGCATACGACATCGACATCAACGTATCGGTGTTTGAAGTTGCTACCAACCTGTTTAGCAAAACGTCATTCAATATTGATAAATATTACGACCCGGAGTTTGAAAAACTGCTGATCCGCGAATTGCGGAATAAAGACTACGACATAATCCAGTTTGAGGGCTTGCTGGTTTCGCTATACCTGGCGGCGGTCCGTAAGCATTCAAAAGCAAAGTTGATTTACCGGTCGCACAATATCGAAAACCAGATATGGCAGCGGTTATCAGAACAAAAAAGCGACCCTTTTAAAAAGTCGTACCTGAAGATGCACGCCAAGCGCATAAAAAATTATGAGCTGCAGCAGCTCAATAATTTTAACGGCATAGCGGTATTTACTGAACAAGACAAAAGCACACTGCTTGAGTATGGTACGAAGGTCCCAATAGAAGTGCTGCCGGTAGGCATAAATCTGGATAACTATAAACCTGATTTTAACAAAACGGAGTTTCCGAGCCTTTTCTTCCTTGGTTCGCTGGATTGGCTGCCAAATCGCGAAGGTATTGAATGGTTCCTGGATAACTTTGCAAAAGATTTAACTGACGGCGAGCTGCGTGTTCGTTTTTACGTCGCCGGTAACGACATCCCGGATCGTTTTGACGACTATGAGGTGATGGGCAAAATATTTATACAGGGCGAAGTGGATGACGCGCTGGAATTTGTAAACAGCAAATCGATTATGATAGTGCCGTTGCTCTCGAGCGGCGGCATGCGCGTTAAAATTGTGGAGGGCATGGCCATGCAAAAATGCATCATATCTACATCGCTTGGCGCCGAAGGGATCGACTATGAAGATGGTGCCAACATCCTCATCGCTAATGACTACGACGAATTTTACGAAGCCATAAAGCTTTGCATTGCCGACGAAGAATATTGCAAAAACATAGGCCTGAATGCGCGGAGGTTGATGGAAGAGCAGCACGATGCAAACCAGGTGACCAAAAAACTGGTTGAATTCTACGCGAGCGTATGATTTCACCGATTTTTAATTGATTACACCGGTTAAAAAAAGGCAATCGATAAAATAGTTTTTCGAAGTACCATAATACCGAAATAATATCTGTGAAACCATTCTCAAATCGGTGAAACGGCAAAGCCCTCTTGAGCGCCTTTAAATATAAACA
>JBDUDE010000938.1:0-4184 GCA_040003105.1 Mucilaginibacter sp.
CACCTGGCTTTTATAGTTGTTGTCGGCCATAAATTCAAGCACTGCGCTGCCCATGCCGCCTTCAAGACAGCCGTCCTCAACGGTTATTACTTTATCAAATTTTTGGAAAACTTCGTGCAACAAGGCCTCATCGAGCGGTTTTACAAAACGCAGGTCGTAATGTGCAGGGTAAAAATCTTCATCATTTAAATTTGCAATAGCCTTTACAGCTTCGTTACCTATGGCGCCAATCGTCAATATGGCAATTTCTTCACCATCGCATACCATGCGGCCCTTGCCGACCTTTATCGCCTTCATCGGGCGTTGCCAGTCAACCATAACACCATTGCCGCGGGGGTAACGTATCACAAACGGGCCCATGTCATCCTGCTGGGCGGTGAACATCAGGTTGCGCAGTTCTTCCTCGTTCATGGGGGCCGATACCGTCATATTTGGTATGCAGCGCATAAAGGCAAGGTCGTAAGCGCCGTGGTGGGTTGGGCCGTCGGCACCGGCTAAACCAGCCCTGTCCAGGCAAAATACAACATTAAGTTTCTGTATAGCCACGTCGTGTATCACCTGGTCATACGCGCGCTGCATAAAGCTGGAGTAGATGTTACAAAAAGGAATTAACCCTTGTGATGCCAGCCCCGCGGAAAATGTTACCGCATGCTGCTCAGCAATGCCTACGTCGAACGCTCGGTTTGGCATGGCCTTCATCATCAGATTTAATGAGCAGCCAGATGGCATGGCCGGTGTAATACCCATTATTTTAGGGTTTTGTTCGGCCAGTTCAATAATGGTATGCCCAAACACATCCTGGTATTTTGGTGGCTGCGGCTTGTCTGATTTTGTTTTCTTTATCTCACCGGTTATCTTGTCGAATAGACCGGGCGCATGCCACTTGGTCTGGTCCTTTTCGGCAAGGGCATAGCCTTTACCTTTTACGGTAACGCAATGTAACAGCTTAGGGCCGGGTATGTCGCGCAAATCACGCAATACCTTTACCAGGTGCTCCACATCGTGCCCGTCAATAGGGCCGAAATACCTGAATTTAAGCGCCTCAAAAAAGTTGCTCTTTTTGAGTAAGGTGCCTTTAATACTTTTTTCAAGTTTTTGTGCAATTTTAAAAGCATCGGGCCCAATTGCCGATATTTTGGCAAGCACATTGGCTATATCGTCCCTGAAACGATTGTAGGGCTTCGAGGTGGTAATATCGGTTAAATATTCCTTCAAAGCCCCCACGTTAGGGTCTATCGACATGTTGTTATCATTCAGTATCACCAGCAGGTTCGAGTTCTCGATACCGGCATGGTTAAGCGCCTCAAAGGCCATCCCCGCTGTCATGGAACCGTCGCCGATTACAGCTACATGCTGCCTGTCGGTTTCGCCTTTGTAATGCGAGGCAACCGCCATGCCCAAAGCCGCAGAAATTGAAGTTGAAGAGTGCCCAACGCCAAAAGTATCATATTCACTTTCGGAACGTTTGGGGAAACCGCTGATGCCGCCATGAACGCGGTTTGTATGAAACTGGTCGCGGCGGCCGGTTAAAATTTTGTGGCCGTAAGCCTGATGGCCAACGTCCCAAACCAGCTGGTCGTAAGGGGTGTTTAATATGTATTGCAGCGCAACAGTTAGTTCAACAACACCCAAACTGGCGGCAAAATGCCCGCCGTTTACCGAAACCACGTCAATAATATATTGGCGAAGTTCCTGGCATAATTGCTTTAATTCATCCTCTTTTAGCTGTTTTAAATCAGAAGGGGTGTTTATTTTTTGTAGTAAATTACCTGCTGGTACCTGCATTTAAGTCCTTACAATGTTTAACTTGCAAAGTACGGCAATTTATTATAAATTAAATACTAAACTTTTTGATAATTAATGAACACTGACGGGAGAATGTTAATATTGTTAGTCTTTAGTCTAAAGTCCTAAGTCCAAAGTAAAAAACTACAACGACCGGACTTTCGACTCAAGACTTAGGACTCCCTCAAATGACGGTCACAACTCCGGTAAGCAGGTTAACATTGTACGATTTATTTTTTTCGTTAAGGTGCAGCCTGGCTTTATGATTTCCCAAAAATGTGATCGTACCCGTATTGCTAACTTCTGTTACCGCTTTGTCGCCCGGATGCAGGTAGCTGGTTGTTGTTTTAAATTCGGCAATACCGGTTATAATGTCGGCGCTTCCTTTTGTGAAATCAATTTTTAGCCCATGCAGGGTGTAGTTGTTGTAGTTGTAGTCGTATCCTACGGAAAAACCATCCTGGTATATGGCGTTATCTGTTATTGATAGTATCGAGCCATTGGTTGATACAAGCTTATAAGTGGTATCCAGCGCCTTCACAGTATAGTGCTGTGCGGCAGTAAAACTGTTTTTAAACCGTGTTGACGTTGCCACATTTACCAGGCTATCATGTACGATATAGCCGTCGGGCCTGTCGGTGCTGCAGGTATAAATAAATTTAAAATTGCCGAAGAATGTTTTCGCGCTGTCGGCCGATTTTGCCTTTGTGTTAAAAGTGGTATCGATGGTAAAGCCGCATAAGGGCACTTTTTTGAATACTATAGCTCCATGGCTTTGCCCGTCGGTTATGTTCGATTCTGCCTTTACGCCATCGTTGATGTTTGCCCCGCCGTAAACGCCCGATAAGCCTTGCATCAGGTTGAAGGCTATTTTTGTGTTTGAAGTATCGATGGCGCTCACAGTTTTAGCGTCGGGCTTTGTTTCTGATTTTCTACATGCCGTATAAAAAAATACAACAGCAGTTGCCATCAGTATAACGCGGGTATAATTTAACTTCATGTAGTCTCGTTTCAAGTAGTACAATAATTTATCAGTTTATCGTTGGCAAAAAACACTGGAGTTCTGCAACAACCCGCACTTATACTGTAAGTCGCTGTTTTTTGTTACAATCGGCTAACTTATCGTGGGTGTAAAGGCTGAATTGCTGCAATCGACCCTTTACAACTCTTAAAAATTAATATACTTTTGGGCCAATGACAACAGAAGAAAATTTCGAGATAAAGCTGCCCCAGTTTGAGGGGCCGTTCGACCTGCTGTTGTTTTTTATCGAGCGGGATGAGCTGGAAATTCACGACATCCCGATTGCAAAAATTACCGACGATTTTTTAAACTACATACACCAGATGACCAGCCTTAATATGGAGCTGGCCAGCGAGTTTATTATTGTGGCGGCCACGCTGATGCGCATAAAGGCCAAAATGCTGCTGCCGCGATATGAGGCTGAGGATGACGGCAACCAAACCGACACCAAAGAGGACCTGATACGCAAGCTGATTGAATACAAAAAGTTTAAAGAAGTATGTGAAGAGCTGCACCCGCTGGAAGACGGGCGTTTTATGCAGGAGAAACGCGGCAACATAAAATTTGATATCGAGCAAACTGAAGCCATTGCCCAACCTGGCGAAGAGTTATCGGAACTAAACCTGTATAAGCTGATGATGGTTTACGGCAGGTTGATGAAAAAGTATATCAACCGCAGCGAAGAAGTAACCCATACCGTAGTACAATACCCATACACCATCGAACAGCAGAAAAAAGCTATCAGCGATTTGCTGCGCATCAATAATATGCTGGACTTTAAGGCCATTGCCGCCCAATCGGAAAATAAGGTGCAGTTTGTGTACAATTTTTTAGCGGTATTAGAGATGTTGCAGCAGGAGTTGATTGATATACAGGTTGGGTTGGGGTACAATAATTTTTGGATTTCGGCGAAGGGCGCTTGATTACAAGCCCCGTATTTTTAAAATATTGAATATTTACCTTATCCATGTTATAAATTGGGGTGTAACTAAAGAAATATGACATCAAATTTCAAGTGTAAATATTTAGAATCGGAGTAATTTATTTGCCCTAAATGCCTAATCAGCAAATTAAATTGTGCCCGTATTAAATGTTTTGGGTAACCGCTCAAATCTTTAATCGAAACCTATTTTTTAGCTAACTTAGCAGCGTTTAATAATCACAATGAAAAGAGACAAATTAATATTCAAGCTATTGGACGAAGAGCAGGAACGCCAGGAAGAAGGCATTGAGCTCATCGCGTCTGAAAATTTTGTTAGCAGGCAGGTTATGGAAGCCGCTGGTTCTGTAGCCACCAATAAATATGCAGAAGGCTTGCCGGGTAAACGCTACTATGGCGGCTGCCAGGTGGTCGACGAAATTGAAACAATAGCTATTG
>JBDUDE010000170.1:0-4174 GCA_040003105.1 Mucilaginibacter sp.
TCGTTATTCGCTTTTTTTGCAGCTTCCACACCTGCCGTTGCTGAGGCTATGGCACCGGCTTTATCGCCTGTTTTCAGCTGCACACGGCCTTTCCATAAATCGGCAACAAACGGGGGCATGCCCGGTATTTTGCCCATTTCTTCGGCCCATGGCAATGCCGTTTTCAAATCCTTGTTATTGTTGTAGTAGTAAATAACGGCCTCATAGTAAGGTTTTTTATCTGTTTTCATAGCCGAATCTATCCTTGCCATTACTTTGGCATCGATGTCGGTGGTGAGATGCAGGTTGAGTGCGGTGTGCTCCCACATCAGGCGCAACTCGGCGCTGGTTGGGAAAACATTAACAAACTGCATGGTAAATGTTTCCTGGGTTTCATTAAGTTTACCAGGCTTAACTGTAAAGCGCAGGTAATCGTCAGCATCTTTATATGTGTAAGCACCCCATTGTTTCGCGTTTTTGCTCAGGATGATGGTCCATTCGTTTTCGCCGGGAATACTGAACAAGCCGTATTCACCTGCAGGAACTTTGTGCCCTTCAATTGATACGTCATCACTGAATTTGATTACCGTTGCCGAGTTGGCCCCGGTGCGCCAAACTTTGCCATAAGGCTCAACACTGCCGAATATTTTGCGGCCCTTAACATTTGGTCTCGAATAAGTGAGGTTTATCCTTCCAAGTCCAAAGTCCTGCGTAATTGTTTGGGTTGAACTGGGGGCAGGGGTTAACTGCGCATAGGTGTTTGCTGTAAAAACGGTTAACACCGCCAGCAGAATGAGTTTCAGGTTATATTTCATGGTGGTAAAATTTTGGACTAAGTTATTAAAAATATACTCGCCGCACGTTTGATTTTCAGATGTTATTGTCCGGTGTTTTTGAAACGGTATTTTGACATTTCGTCAAAAATTATGCTTATCAAAATTCATATCTTTGCGCCGTAGTAACTAACAACATTTTATGCTTAAAGGATTTTTCAACGTCCCTGCGCCGCAAAATGAGCCTGTATTAAATTACGGCCCGCGCAGCGTGGAAAGGGCAACGCTTAAAGCTGCTTTGGATGAAGCACGCGCTCAAAAAATTGATATCCCCATGTATATTGGCGGCAAGGAAGTTCGCACCAATAACAAAAAGGAAATCCGCCCGCCGCATGACCATCAGCACGTGTTGGCCACCTTTTCCGAAGGTGATGCAAGCCATGTAACTGCTGCGATTGATGCTGCCCTTGCCGCCAAGGCCGACTGGGAAAACCTGCCATGGGAGCAGCGCGCTGCCGTATTTTTAAAAGCTGCCGAACTGCTTGCCGGTCCGTACCGCGCAAAAGTAAATGCCGCTACCATGCTTGGCCAAAGCAAAAATGCCTACCAGGCCGAAATAGACTCGGCTTGCGAACTCATAGACTTTCTGCGTTTTAACGTAGAATATATGACCGAAATTTACAAACAGCAACCTCCAATATCGGGCAAAGGTGTTTGGAACCGTGTGGAGCAACGCCCGCTGGAAGGCTTTGTGTTTGCTTTAACTCCGTTCAATTTTACTGCTATTGCCGGTAACCTGCCAACCTCGGCGGCCATGATGGGCAACGTGGTGGTATGGAAACCCGCTTATACCCAGATTTATGCTGCAAACGTGTTGATGCAGGTGTTTATAGAAGCAGGCATGCCTGCCGGTGTAATTAACCTGGTATATGTTAACGGCCCAACAGCCGGCGACGTTATATTCAGCCATCCTGATTTTGCAGGGATACATTTTACCGGCTCAACCGGAGTATTCCAGAACATATGGCAAACTATTGGCAACAATATCCATAAATACAAAACCTACCCGCGCATAGTTGGCGAAACGGGTGGTAAAGACTTTGTTTTAGCCCATGCCAGCGCCAATGCCGAAGTAGTAAGCACTGCCCTTGTTCGTGGTGCGTTTGAGTACCAGGGACAAAAATGCTCGGCTGCTTCAAGGGCTTATGTCCCTAAATCGCTATGGCCTGCTGTAAAAGCAAATATGCAGCGCGATATCACCTCGTTTAAAATGGGCCCGGTCGAAGACTTCGAAAACTTCATTAATGCAGTTATCACCGAGGCATCGTTTGATAAATTGGCCAAATATATCGACGCGGCTAAAGCAGATAAAAGCGTTGAAGTAGTTGCCGGTGGCAGCTATGATAAAACCAAGGGCTGGTTTATTGAGCCTACCGTTTTACGCGTTGATGACCCATACTACGTTACGATGTGCGAGGAGTTGTTTGGCCCGGTGCTAACAATCTATGTTTACGAAGACGACAAGTTTGACGAGATACTGGATGTAGTTGATAAAACTTCCATATACGCGTTAACAGGCGCCGTTATCTCGCAGGACAGGTATGCCATTGCCAAAGCAACCCACCACCTGCGCAATGCAGCCGGAAACTTCTACATCAATGATAAACCAACCGGCGCTGTAGTTGGCCAGCAGCCATTCGGCGGCGCACGCGGCTCAGGTACCGATGATAAAGCCGGCTCAATGATCAACCTGCTGCGTTGGGTATCGCCACGCACCATTAAGGAAACTTTTGACCCGCCTAAGGATTACAGGTACCCGTTTTTAGCGAAGGAACTCTAAAAGAGGAGTTCATAGTTGATGGTTCATAGTTCATAGTAAGAGAAAAATTACTATGAAGTGTGAACCATTTTTAGTTGAATAGGCGCTTCCGCAGCTACCATAAGCTATGAACTGCATAGCAGCAGCCATGAACTATGAACCATCAACCATGAACTATTTAAACTTAAACACGTTATCCATGTTGGCATTGTCGAAGGCGCTTACCTTCATGTCGGTAATAATACCGGTTTTGAGACTGTACACCCAACCATGCACGCCGAGGCCCTGGCCGCTTTTCCAGGCATTTTGTACTATCGAGGTTTTACAAAGATTATAAACGTTCTCAATTACATTAAATTCAACAAGCCTGTCGCCTTTTTCGGTTACGTCTTCAATAGCATCAAGTTCGTCTTTGTGAAGGCGGTAAACATCTTTTATGTGCCGCAGCCAGTTATCAATTAGACCCACTTGTTGGTTGCCAAGCGCTGCCAAAACGCCACCGCAGCCGTAATGGCCGGTTACTATCACGTGTTTTACTTTCAATACGTTAACCGCGTAATCCAGTACCGATAACATATTCATATCCGAGTGCACCACCATGTTGGCGATGTTACGGTGTACAAATATCTCCCCCGGTGCAGTGTTGGTAATCTGGTTGGCTGGGACGCGGCTATCAGCACAGCCAATCCACAAAACCGGCGGCGACTGGCCGGCGGCTAATTTTTCAAAATATTCCGGGTCCTGGCTTAAGGAGTGGGCTACAAACTCTTTGTTGCCTTCGAGCAGGCTGCTGTATAATTCGTCTTTCGGCTGGTTGTTTTCGTTGATGCTCATGTTTTTTAGGGATGTTTTAAAGTGGCAAAAATATAAAGATAAAATCTAAAACAGCGGTGGTTTAATTACCTTTTGAAAATACCTTTGCTACCTTATGTACAGCCAGGTGTGTCAAATCGTAATACAAAATAACCAGTAAAATAGCTGGCACAAGGTAAAACGTGGCAAAATCAAAAAAATCAAACATAAATCCACCTAAAAGCGCCCCGCCGAGGTAAAACCCCAAAATGCTGAGCCTGATATAAATTTTATGTTTTACAGCAGTGGCTTTTTCTGATGTCGGGTGCAGCCATTCAGCAACATCGCCACCTAAATCGGTAAATAAGCCGGTTAAATGCGATGTTTTGATTAGGCCGCCGGATACCGTCGACACGAGGCCGTTTTGCAGCCCCATTGAAAAAATAATGGCGCCAATAACAATCTCTCGCTCGAACAAGGTTTCTTTATAAAAGTTGTGCCCATAAACAGCAACAAATGCTAACACAACAACTTCAATAATAATAGGGATAGAATGGGCCCGGTAGTTACTGGTATGCCGGTAGGAGCGTACAATAAAACTGGATAAACATGCCCCGGCAAAAAACAACAGCAGCCATATTAAAAATACCAGTATCTCCCTGAAGTTCTGTTGAACAACATGCTTTGCCAGGTTAGCTACGTGCCCGGTTATATTTGCAGTAAAAGCCAGGAAGGCTATCATCCCTGCCGCGTTGGTTATCCCGGCCGCCAGCGCCGTGGACGATCCCAGTAACAAGTTTTGCTTAAGCGT
>JBDUDE010000845.1:0-4168 GCA_040003105.1 Mucilaginibacter sp.
GCAATCGACAAAAAAGTAATCACTGTTTTTAATAAGATAGATGCCTTTCAGCCCGAAATACACCAGGTGGAAGATACCGAAGGCCCTTTAACTCTGCATGATTTTAAAAATAGCTGGATGGCTAAAAATAACAGTCCGGCGATATTTATATCAGCCACAAAAAAGGAGAATATAGATGAGTTCAGAGCGCTGTTGTACGAGGAAGTAAAAGCGATTCATACGGCAAGATATCCGTATGACCATTTGTTGTATTAGAGAGATTTGACAACTTTCTGAAAGTTGTCAAATCTTTATCTAAGCGGTATGTAACGCGTTAGTCGTGAAGTACAATATGATAATCACTATCCCCGCAACAATACGGTAATAACCGAATAACTTAAAGCCCTTTTTCTCTAAAAAGGTTATAAAGCTTTTAATAGCCAGCAACGCCACTATAAAAGCAATTATGCTCCCGATAACCAGGTATTTTATATCCTGGTGCATTTCTTCGGTTGCTATAGTATTGTGTTTGTAAAAATCCCAAAGGTCCTTTAAGGTTGCGCCGAACATTGTAGGCACAGCAAGAAAGAACGAAAATTCGGCTGCGGCTTTGCGGCTCAGCTTTTGCGACATACCCCCAACTATTGATGCGGCCGAACGGGAAACTCCGGGAACCATTGCCAGGCATTGGAAGAAACCAATCTTTAAAGCGGTTAAATAGGTTATCTGCTCTTCATCATCAACCGTTGGTTTGTTAAACCATTCATCTACAAAAAGCAGGATGATACCGCCAACTACGAAAGCGATGGCAACAACCAGCGGGCTTTCAAGCAGCACATCTATTTTCTTTTTAAAGAGCAGGCCAAATATCACGGCAGGAATTACCCCGATAACAAGTTTGATATAGAAATTAATCGACTTAAAAAAACGCTTGAAGTATAGCACCACAACGGCGAGGATGGCGCCGAGCTGTATCACAATCTCAAAAAGTTTAACAAATTCGTCTTTACTGATGCCCATCAGTGAGCTGGTTATAACAAGGTGCCCTGTTGATGATACCGGCAAAAATTCTGTTAATCCTTCAATTATGGCAAGGATGATGACATGGATAATGTTCATGGTTTGTTGTTGAAGAAGTTGTAGGGGTTATAAAAGTTGTAATGGTTTAACGAAAACGGCTATGAACCATCATCTATGAACTATGAACTTTTTTGCTCAATCAACTTTAACCGCTTTCTTAAATATCGCAAAAAAACCAACTGCAAAGCCACCTAAAACAACCATAGGAGCAATAACAATTTTTGTTGTACCGTAAATATCAGTCGAGCCCGACATCAGGAAAAATCCAAACGCAACGATGGCAATGCTGATAATAAACAGGCGGTAGTTTTCTTTGCCAAATACAAAGCTTACAGGGCGTGCATCGGTCTGTTTAGCAACTGGTGCTTTAGCGGAGGTACTTGTTTTAACCGGTGTAGCCGGTTTTGTTATTTGTTGTGCCATGATTGGGTCAATGTTTTAATTAGTGAGTTAGTGAATTAGTGATTGGCAAATTCCGAAATCGAAATTCCGACTTCCGAAATTTTCGCTACCTATACAAATTATATATTTTTAAACGTAAAAACTTGTTAACTGCCAAAAAGGTACTGAAGCCTGATATAAAAATTCCAATACCTAATATCGCTACAAATATTAACCCAAACTCTCTATAATTTCTGAGGATTATAAGGTCGGGGATTTCTTTATAAGCCAGGGAAAGTGTGCCGATTAAAATTAAAATGGCAATCAGTCCGCCTAAAAGGCCGTGCCAAATACCATAAAGCATAAACGGCTTGCGAATAAACCCTTTGGTTGCGCCAACAAGCTGCATCGATTTGATCAAAAACCTTTGCGAGTATATGGCCAGCCTGATGGTATTGTTTATTAACGCTACCGACAACACTATGAATATCCCGGCAAACGCGAGGATAATAAGGCTGATGGTGGTAATGTTTTCGTTCATCTGGTCTACCAGCGATTTTTGGTACTTAACCTCTTTTACCAATGGATTTTTAAGCAGTTCGGCTTTAAATTTCTCAATGTCAGCATTGTTGGCATACTGTGCCTTTAAGTATACATCCAGCGATTGTGACAGCGGGTTATAGCCCAAAAACTTCACAAAATCTTCGCCCAAATCTTTTTGCAGGTTGCGTGCTGCAAGTTCTTTACTCACGTATTGGGTTTGCTTAACCATTACGCTGCCTTCAATTTGTTTTTGTAATTGCAGCACATCCGTTTCGTGCGCGGCGTCATCCACAAAAATATTCAGCACTATGTTTTCTTTTACATAGCGGCTAAGGTTGTTGGCCTCCACCAAAATCAAACCCAATAACCCTATCATCGACAGCACCATAGCAAGGCCAAAAACGGTAGATATGTATATCGTTTTTGTTTTTTTTGCCGATGCGCTTGCTTCAAATTCTTCCATAGTTGCTTGTTTAGATTTGAGACGTGAGACGTGAGATTTGAGATTTGAGATACAATCCATTGGGTTTGTACCTATCACAAGCCTTTTCACCAAACTTATTTCGCGAAAATAAGAAACCTTAGCCTAAAGGTAAAAGTTTATCTGTTATTATTGTTGATATAGTGGATAAAGGGCGAAAAGTTTAACAAAATTTAACGAAACACGAATTTCACGAATTAAGGCGAATTTCACTAAATCCCATATATAATTCAACCTTTGCATCTCAAAAATTCGCCGCTCATAATTCGTGTAATTCGAAAAAATTCGTGAGAATTAGTGCCTTTTTAAATTAGTGCTAATAGTTAAGCAGCTTTTCCATGGTTTCCTCCAGCCTCGCTTTCGCCAAAAATTGTTCTTCCAGCGCTTTGTTCATTGGGATAGCAGTATCCAAACTGGCACAGCGCATTACCGGTGCATCCAAATATTTAAAGCAATGCTCGGCCAAATGTGCCGCAATTTCGCCGCCGAAGCCGCTGGTTAGCGTATCCTCTGTTAAAATTAATACCCGGCCGGTTTTTTTGGCGCTTGTTTCAACTTCTTCTTTATCCCATGGCTGCAGGCTGCGGAGGTCAATTATCTCTACAGATAAACCCGGGTGTTTGGCAGCATATTCTATTGCCCAATGCACACCAAGTCCGTAGGTAATAATGCTGGCGGTGTTGCCTTGCTGTATTGTTTTCGCTTTGCCAATTTCAACATAATAATCGCCATCCGGCACATCACCGGTATTGCTGCGGTATAAATATTTATGTTCAAAATACATAACCGGGTTCGGGTCATCAATGGCGGCCATCAACAGCCCTTTGGCATCAGCAGGGAACGCTGGGTAAACTACTTTCAACCCCGGCGTTTTAGTGAACCAGGCCTCATTGCTTTGCGAGTGGAACGGCCCCGCGCCGGTTCCGGCACCTGCAGGCATACGGATAACCACATCGACCGACTGTTCCCAGCGGTAATGCGTTTTAGCTAAGTTGTTTATTATTTGGTTAAAGCCCACGGTCACAAAATCGGCAAACTGCATTTCCATAACAGCCTTGTAACCATTTATAGCCAGCCCCATAGCGGCCCCAACCACACCCGACTCGCAAATCGGCGTATTACGCACCCGTCCGCGACCAAACTCTTCTACAAAGCCCTGTGTAATTTTAAATGCACCGCCGTACTCTGCAATATCCTGCCCCATAATTACCAGGTTTTGGTGCTTGCGCATGCTTTGCCTCAGTCCATCGCTAATGGCATCGATATAACGTTTGTTTGTTGTTGGAAGGTTGGAAGGTTGAAAAGATGGGAGGTTGTACTGCTTGTACATATCCCTTACTTCTGTTTCAACATCGGCTATTATATCCGGCTCGCTGAAGACCTTTTCAATTTCACTTTCTATCTGGGTCACAAATTCGGCCTTCATTTGCGGTATCCATTCCGGTTTTAACACACCTTCCATCAGCAGGTATCTTTCAAAATTCCGTATCGGGTCCTTTTCTTTCCAGGTGTCAAACAACTGCTGCGGTACATACTTTGTGCCCGATGCTTCCTCGTGCCCCCGCATCCGGAACGTCATGCACTCCAGCAAAACAGGCCTTGGTTTTTCGCGCATGCCGGCGGCAATTTCGCTAACGGTATGGTAAACCTCCAGCAGGTTGTTGCCGTCAATACGGCGGCCTTCCATGCCGTAGCCTATGGCTT
>JBDUDE010000083.1:0-4165 GCA_040003105.1 Mucilaginibacter sp.
TTAAAATTTTGAGTAAGTAGGATTAAAAAAATTGGTTTTTCTTAGGTCGAAGGTGATGAGATAATACGATTTTAACAAAAAATTTAACTCAACATTAATACATCACTAAAGTTTGCACTTGCTCATTTAAATACACATACTTTTATAAAGCACTGTAAATAAATAAATTAAAATTAGTTAGTGTATTTTTTACATACTACACGCACGTTATCGCCGGTACTACATTTAAAAAGTGTTATGAGAGGTAATGATGTAGTGCTAAAGCTCAATGAGAAACTCAACAAGATTTTTATCGTGCTCAAGGTTCAGCTTTTTACGCAGCCTGTAACGGCGTATTTCAACACCGCGGAGGGAAATATTGAGCAGCGATGCCATTTCTTTACTGCTCATATTCATGCGCAGGTAGGCGCACAGTTTAAGGTCGTTTGGTACCAGGTCGGGGTGGTCTGATTTTAGCTTTTTGAAGAAGTTTTCGTGTGCCTCGTTAAAGCTGCTTTCAAATATGTTCCAGTCGCGGTCATCGGTCATACCTTCATCAATAACCTTTTGAATGCGGCGCAACTGCTCGTCAGCCAGGGGTTTGCCGTGGCTGTCCTTAAGGTGGGCAATTTCGTCGCTTATTTTTTGCAGCAGTTCGTTCTTATAAACAATGTTCATGGCCGAATTTGCCAGCTCGCGGCTTTTACTTGCCAGGTCAGCCTGTAGCTGTTCGTTCTTGATCTTCACAATCTCCTGCTCGTTTATAATAGATTCCTGCTTCAAAAATTCTTCCTTTTCCTTCTGTAGCTTTTCGTGGATGCTGTGCTGGTGCCGTTTTAGCTTCAACTGGTAATACTTGGTTACCAGGAAGTAAGCCACAATAATCAGCAGTACGTAACAAAATATAGCTATTTTTCCGGCGTACCATGGCGCCAAAATGGTAAAGCTCAGTGCGGTTTCGGGCGAGACATTTTCCTCGTTTACTTTTGCCCGCACCTTAAACGTATAGGTACCCTGGTTAAGGTTGGTAAATTCCTTTTGGGTTTGCGTGCTCCAATCGCTCCACTGCCTTGAGTAGCCCTCCAGGTAGTATTGAAATTTCACCTTCTCCTGCCTGTAAAACGGCAGCGAATATGATATACGGATATTATTTTGCGCATAAGAGATTTCAATGTCTTTTTGGTTACCCATGATAGGTGTAACGCGGTCTGTAATGTTTTCAATCCGCCGTATCAGCACGGGCGGCAGTTTTATGTCGTTTCGCTGCAGGGCGTCTTCATCATTTAAAATCACAAAGCCGTCGTCGACACTTATTAAATATATGGCGCTGTTTATCCGGCTGATGTTTTCATAGCCTTTTACCATCCGGCCATCCAAAATGCTAAACCGTGTTGAGTCGATGCTTAGTTTTCCCGGGGTCGACAAATCTGCAAGGGCCACCCTGCCGTGGTTAATAAACCAGTATTTTTTGCCCAGCGCCGGTATTATTTTGTTCGATGACGAGAAAGTGCCCAGCATTTTGTTAAGCTGCTGGTATTTGCTGAAGCGGTCGCTAATATCGTCGTAAACATAAAAGCCTGAATCGGACGAGAAGACGATCCGGTTATCCAAATTAAATACGTTGATATTGTAGCTGCCCGGCAAACCCGCCTTTTTATCGTAATATTTTACAGCGGCCGCCTTTTTCAAATCGGCAGTGAGCGTAACCCTGTAAATACCTTTATAGGCATGGCTCACCCATACTTCGCCTTTGTTATCCTGCTCAACATAGCGCGAAGGTTCGCCAAAACCTTCCAGCTTGTGGTCGAAAATCCAGTTGCCGGCATTGTCCTTCTTATAAAAAACCAGGCCCGTATAGGTGCCTTGTATAAGTTGGTTTGCATTCAGCTTTTTTATCGTCCAGCCGCCGCTTATGCCGGTAATTTTTGAAAGGGTGTTGCCGTTGACCTGGAAGGTGCCGGTATTGTGGCCGCACAGCAAACGACCATCCTGCAGTGATAGCTCCCATACCTGCCCCTGCGAGCCCGGTATCAGGTTAAAATCGAAGGACTGGAAAAGGCGCTTGTTGCCATTCTCCACCCAGTCGCTGTAAAAGAGTCCCTGATTGGTGCCCAGGTATATTTTGTTATTAAAAATAATACTGGAATAAACCGTACCGAAACGGCCGCTTTTATCGAAATAAAAATAAAGGGGCGAGTTTACTTCGATACGGTCAATGCCGTTATCGAGCCCCGCCCACAGGTTTTGTTCGCTGTCGATAAATAAACTCAGTACGGTATTATTTTGCAGTCCGCTGCTTTTGTTGATGTGTTGTACCACATTGCCGGCCGTATCAATAATAATAACACCGTTTAATATGGTGCCGTAAGCAATGTATTTGCCCGAAAACAGCACGCCGTTGTTAAGCTGGTATGTTTTTAAAAATTCGTCGGCCTGGTTGCGCCATGCATTTATTTGTTTACCATCGTACATAAACAAACCGTTACGCGCTGTGCCGATAAGGAATTTGTTATGCGGCAGTGGCAATATTGAAAGCACTCCGCTATTCCCAATTTTGTCGCTGCCTTCAATGTAAGTTAGCTTGCTGTCTTTAAGTTCAAACAAACCTTTGTTTACCTGTTCAACAAAATAACGGCCGCTTACTTTATACAAAAACAAAAACGGGTAAAACCCCTTTACAACGGTTATTTTGCCGTTGCTATAGATATAAATGGAGCCGAAGGATTGAAAGATAACCTGTCCTTTATCGATATTAATTTTCCAAACCTCTTCATTTACCGGCTGGTATTTTTTGGGGACAAGCTGCGTTAATGAGTGATATTTAAGCGAGCCATTTTTATTATTTTCCCAATAACCAAACTCGCCAAAGCCACCGGAGTATACTTTGCCTTTGCCATCGGCAGCTACCGAGCGCACAATCAGCCCGTTGGGCATGGGATATGATTGCCAGTATTTGCCATCGAAGGTTAACAAACCATCCGAGTTGCCGAAATACATTATGCCATGCTCATCCCGGGTGATGGACCAGTTTTGGTTACCCGACTGGTACAGCGCCTTGGTGTAATTTTGCACGTAAGGCACACCAATGCTTTTAATATCGGCAGCGTACGTGCAGATTGTAAATGTCAGTAATGAAATAAATAATAGGAGCGCTTTACGCATAGGTTATAAACACGAATTTCACGAATTTAAGCGAATTGCACGAATTACAATTAATTAACAAGAATGAATTTTAACAGGCACTAATTTTTACGAATTAAAACGAATTGCACGAATTGGATTGTGCAATAATGTTGAATAAAGCTTAAGAGTGATTTTTAACCGATTTTAATTCAAGCCCAATTTGTTCAATCAGGTAATCGATTGATTTTTTAAATTGGGGGTAGATTGATTTTATGGTTGGGTTCAGGCTATAAAATTTCATCCTGTAAGTTTTGATCGATAAGGGATAATGGTTATTTAAAAAGCCCCATACCAGGGAGTTTAACAGGTATTTATCATAGCCTATTGTTGACAAAACGTATTCCGGTTGCCGGGCAAAAAGCTCTTCAAGTGAAAAACTTAACTGCTCCTCGGCCGACCCGTGATGCCTTTTCTCATAATTAATGTATTCTTTAACTGCGTTAAGGCTGTTATTTTTCAGGCATATTTTACCAAACAGTTCAGTTAAGACGGCTGCTACGTATTCCTGGCCGTTCCTTTTTTTTATATAATCAGAACATTTATTACGGTCGAGGTTTTTAACCAATCGCAGCGCAATGGTAAATTCCGAATCTGTAACAGCTTGTTTTAGGGAAAAAGTCTCTAATTTTCGAAATTTTGCCGGGTCGCAATTTTGCGCGAATGTATTAGCAGTTATAAATAATAACAACGCAAACAGGAAAGGTGATTTCATTGGTTCAGAAACACCCCGATTTATTGGGGCACCCATACGAAATTACATATTGAAATCGAATAAAAGCAGAAATGCGGTATTTTGCGCCTAATCTACAAGAAAAACTTTTCCTTTCTTCGCCGTATTCACCGGCTGCGGTATCTTCACATAATAACCTGTGCCATCATAAACCCTTTTGCGCGGGTGTTCTTTGCACGCATCGCTGCAGCAGCCATCCGTAGCCGTGCCACACTCATCGCACTGGGTAAAATGCTCGTTGCACTCGGGGTTGGCGCAGTTAATCATTTTTGG
>JBDUDE010000395.1:0-14122 GCA_040003105.1 Mucilaginibacter sp.
CAAGTGGGCTTTCAGCTGATGCAGTTGTCGACCACTTTGTTTGCTTTTAGCATTCTGATAGTATCCGCCATTGTGATGCGGAAGGGATACCGGCCGGCCAAGTTTGTTTTCTTTTCGTGGTCGGTTTTACTCATAGGTGCCATCATATTTGCACTGAAAGATAACGGCGTTTTACCGTATAATACATTTACAAGCTACTCAATGCAGGGCGCGTCGGTAATAGAAATGGCCTTGCTATCCTTTGGTTTGGCCGACAGGATAAATATTTTAAAACGTGAAAAGGCAGAGTCACAAGCCGAAGCCCTGAGCATCGCCACGGAAAACGAACGTATAATAAGGGAACAAAATGTGATATTGGAATTAAGGGTGAGTGAACGCACAACAGCGTTAAGTGAATCGAACCAGGAATTGAACCAAACCCTTGAAGATTTAAAACAAGCACAAAGCCAGCTGGTAGAGGCGGAAAAAATGGCCTCGCTGGGCCAGTTAACTGCGGGCATAGCACACGAGATTAATAACCCGATAAATTTTGTTACCTCGAACATAAAACCATTAAACCGCGACATTGAAATAATGCTGGAGGCCCTTACGGTTATTGAAAATGTGGGCATATCTGATTCCTCGCCGGCCGATAAACAAAAACAGATAAAAGAATATAAGGAGGAACTCGATTTTGATTACCTGACCCACGAAATAAAACATTTGGTAAAGGGAATAAATGAAGGCGCTACCCGCACAGCCGAAATTGTTAAAGGACTTAAAATATTTTCGCGGCTGGATGAAGACGACCTGAAAAAAGCCGATATTAATGAAGGGTTGGAATCAACCATGATTATTGCAAATAATATGCTGAATAAAATAAAAGTAATTAAGCAGTATGGTGATTTGCCAAAGGTGGAATGCTATGCCGGCAAGATGAACCAGGTGTTTTTGAATATTATCTCGAATGCGGTTTATGCGGTTCATAAAAAATTTGGTGAAAACGAAGGCGGCGAAATAACCATTGTGACAAATCACGACGAAAAAAATGTATTTATAACCATAAAAGACAACGGAACGGGTATGGATGACAAGATTCAGAAAAGAGTGTTTGAGCCGTTTTTTACTACTAAAGACGTGGGGGAGGGCACTGGCTTAGGGATGTCAATTGCATATAATACCATCAAGAAACATAATGGAACAATTCGTGTTGATAGTTTACCGGGCGAGGGTGCTGCGTTTGTTTTACAAATACCCATAAATCATTAAATATTAAGGGTAGGTTAAAGCATATGCAATTTTCATATTACATTTGTTAATACCCTTGCGCTAGTATATAAACCTGATAACCAAACAAATACTGACATAAATCATATATTTATAAGGGCCTGATCATTTTTAACCCCTGCATGGCCCCTTATATTTGATTGTAAATGGAAATAAATTGGTTAACCAGTAAATCACCTAAACTGTAACACAGTGGCTGAGAAAATAAAAATTTTGTATGTAGATGATGAGCCGGGTAACCTTATAGGCTTTAAAGCATCTTTTAGGGTGGACTATCATGTCCTGGCGGCAGTAAACATTCCGCAGGCAATAAATTACCTGGAAAATAACCCTGACATTAAAATTATTTTTTGCGACCAGCGCATGCCCGGTAAAACCGGGGTCGATTTTTTTGAGGAGATCCGGATTAGCCACCCCCTTCCTGTACGCATCCTGCTCACGGCTTATACAGATGTTGAATCAATAATTGAAGCAATAAACAGGGGCAACATATTCAGGTACGTAAAAAAACCCTGGGCCGAGGCCGACATTCTTTCGTCGATAGATGAGGCCAATAAATTTTATACGGCCAATTCAATGCTAATGGTTAAAAACGAGGAGCTGCAAAAAGCATATACCGAACTAACCAAGTTTGCCTATAGCGTTAGCCACGACATTCGGGGCCCGCTTTCGGGTATGTTGGGGGCCATCAACCTGGCGGGCGAGATTGACGATATTGAAGAGATAAAGGAGATGTTGTTTCTGATGGGCAAATCGTTAACAAAGCTTGATACTTACATTTTAAGTATGCACGATTACTATAGTTTACAAAGGGGCGAATTAAAAATAACCGATATTGATTTTAATAAAGTTATTGATGACCTGAAAGCCATGTATATGGTGATTTCAAAATCAAATAAAATTGCGTTTACCACAACTGTCGACCAGGCAGAAACTTTCCGGAGCGATGAGGTCCCGCTCAGGCTTATCCTTAATAATTTATTATCGAACGCATTTAAATACCAGGATAAACAAAGCGCTAATAAATCTGTAGAGGTGAGTATTGAGGTGCATAAAAGCCAGGCAATAATTCATGTAAAAGATACAGGCATAGGTATTTTGGGGAACCATATCGGGGAGATATTTGACCTGTTTTACCGCGCGAATTTCCAGGAGGCCGGTTCGGGCTTTGGCTTATATAATGTAAAGAGCGCAATATTAAAGTTAAACGGCCATATTGAGGTTAACTCCGTTTTACATAAAGGGACGACGTTCAAAATAATAATTCCTTCTATCTAATGAACAAAGAATTTTCATTTATTATTATCGATGACAGCGAGCTTGATTGCTTTGTTATCAAAAAGGTTATTGAGCGCGCTTTTAAAAATCTGGATATTATATCTTTTAAAAATGCAACCTATGCGCTTGACGCAATAAAAGAGCAGGGCGTAAAAACCAATCCTACTATCATTTTGCTTGATATACAGATGCCCCTGATGAATGGCTTTCAATTTATCGAGGAATTTGAAAAATTCGACCCCGAGATACAGGATTGCTATACCGTTATTATACTGTCTATCTTATCAGCAACAAGGGTCCCGGCTGATATACGCACAGAATTTAATAAAAGGATAGTAGGGAGCATTATGGAGAAACCCTTTACAATTGAAAAACTATTGTCGCTATTAAAAACCATGGGATTAGCTGATGAAAAAACGGCCCTGTCAGGAAAGAAGTTTTTGCCGGAGTAAAAACTCTAACTGGTCGTTTGATACCTCAAGCTTTGCATTGGTCTCTTTCAACTGCTCTCTTTCCAGGTATTTTGCATAGGCCGATCGCATGGTTAAATCCAGCTCTTCTTCATCCCATGGCTTTGCCAGGTAATGAAAAATTTTTCCTTTGTTAACCGCATCTACCACTGCATCCATATCCGCGTAGCCCGTTAAAAGAATCCGCATCGGGTCGGGGTATTTCTCCAATACTTTTTCCAGAAATTCAACGCCCGTCATTCCCGGCATCCGCTGATCAGTGACAATAACATGCACTAAAGTTTTCTGCATTATTGCTAAGGCATCGTCGCCGCCGAGTGCGGTAAGTACATTGTATTTTATCCTGAAAGTGGCTTTGAAAGAAAACAAATTGTTTTCCTCGTCATCTACGTAAAGTATAGTTATTTTATCCGCCTGCATGCTATTTAACTTTTCATACAACTATAATACTAAGGTAACTATAAAAGTTTTATGTACCTAATAACCTGCTGTGTTTTGAGTTAAAACTGCTCATTCCCCGTTATCCTCGGTTTCCTTAATTTCATCATCCTTTTTGGCCTTGCCTAACCGTATTTTCGGATTAGCCTGCGTGCCGGTTATCGTCATCGGGATACCGAAAATACCAAACGGCGGCAGGCCCAGCCTAAACTGCAGGTTCAGCACATTATCAAAACTCACCTGTCCCGAAAATTTTAGCCTGAAGCCGGCCATGCGCATTTTAGTTTGTTTTATGGTGATGATGTTGTTGGCGATGGTGGTTTCGATGTTTACTTTTTTAGCGTCACCGCTGTCGATTTTATGGTCGGTTTCCTTAGCAACCGAGCCAAAAAGCTTGAATCCGTGGAAAGCTACTTTTGCGGCAGATAACACACCGCCGCCTTTTATCGACGGGTAAACGGGTTGCATATTGCTGTTTAACCTGCCGCTTAGCTTATAATCCAGCGATACCATACCCTGCGCGCTTTTGGCCGAAGTAGCCATGTCGCGGAATAATTTAATTTGTTTATAGGCTTTTTGTATATCGAATTGTTTGGCGCTGATGTGGTAATCAAACGTGGCTTTCTTTTCGCTTTGGCTGCTGTAAGTGGCATCCATGGTTACCTGGGCATCAATAATGGTAAAGCCTGTTTGCGTTAATACGATGTTGCCATTGCTAATAGCCATTTGCCCTTTGGCATCTTTAATATCAAGGCCGTTGTACTTCACGCTTTTTACATCGGCAGTAAAGGTTAAATCCAGCGTTTTAGGCACCATAATTACGCCGGATGTAGCTGAGCCGGGATGCCCGCTTTGGGTTGGCGACGTGCTGGCAAAAGCCATAAAGTCGTCTGCTATAATGCCGGGGCTGCCAAAGTTTAGGGTGCCTTTAAGTACCGAGCCCGGCTTGGTGGCATATTCAATAACATTCGACAATGAACCGTTTAGGGTGATGATTGATTTACCATAGGTAGCTTTAAAAGCATCGAACATCATTTTATCATCCTTAAAGCTAAACATGCCGTTATTAATTAAGAACGGTTTGGGGAACAGCGCTGATGTAACCGCCAGGTTTTTCACATCCATGGAACCGGAATTATGAAGCTTTGCATAATTGCCCGCCGCAGCATCGCTCTGCCTGCCGTTTAACGACAGCCTGGTTTTTATCAGCCCGTGCACATTATAATCTTTAACAGCAAAAACCTGGTATATCTTTCCAACATCAAGTGTTCCCGATGAGTTTATTTTATAATCGATGTTATCAAAGTTTTTTAAATCGGCACTAAATGTAAACGGTTTGCCCTCGAACATAAACGATACCGGTTTGATGAGCACCTTCATCCCGGCCAGCGTGCCTGTGCTGTTGGTAATGTTGGTGTTTACCTGTATGTTTTCAATTGGGTGCGGGTAATATTTGGTTTTTATCTGCCCGTTTTGCAGCGCGATGTTGATTTTGGTAACCGGGAATACTTTTTTAGCCGGCAGGTATTTTCCTTTGGTCTCCAAATCGGCCGCCAGGTTACCTGCCAGCGAAACGCCGAGGCTATCAATAGGGTAAACTTTCCGGATATCGGCCATGTTAAATTTAGCCTGCAAAGCCGCATCCATCGGGAAGCCGGGCGCTGCCGTCATTTTAAAATGGCCCTTGATGAAGTTTTCCAGCACGTTGGCATTTAAATTATCTATGGCGAAACTGGTATGCTCGTAATTATTGTCCGGGCAATCTGCCATCATATTAAAGCTGATATTTTTAACCGCCTCGGGCACGCCGGCATATTTGATATATCCGTTACTGAAGGTTGATTTTACGCTGAATTTTGGGATGCTGGTAATAACGGTATCAACCCTTTTATGTATGCCGCCGGTACGTTTTATGCCAGTAGTGTACCTGCCCTGCGCCAGCATGTTTAAAGCAAAGCGGCCTTTTAAATCCACCGCTTTTATGCCGAATGCCTTATTCCATTTTTCAAGGTCGAGCTCGGTATTCAGTTTGGCGTAGATAAGCGGTTTTGATGCGCCCTTAATGTGGAGCACCGAGTTTAAATAATCTTTACCCATATTTAAGTGCAGCGAGTCTAAATTGATACGCAAACTATCTGGGTCCAATCCCGGCAGTTGGGTATCAAAATCCATATACAGGTTACTGATGGGCGATGGTGCTTTTTTATTGTTGATATAGCCGTCGCGTATCTTAATGCTAAGGCTAAGATCGGGCAGGGTGCTGTCGGCAGCGTTGTAAAGGCCGGCCAGCTTCAGCTTAATATTGCCTGTGCCTTTTACTTCTGTATTGTCTAATCGCTTTAAATATTCGGGCGGCAATGCGCTTACAATATCCTGCAACTGGCTGTCCTGCGAGTTTACAGCGAAATCCATGCTGTAGCCCGTCTTTAAAAACGCAAACTTGCCGATAAAATTAACCGGCAGCTTATTAAGCAGCAGGTCGTTTTTCTGGAAAAAGAATGCCAGCGATTTGGTGTTTATCTCGGTTACCAAATCAGCATTAAGCGATTTATTGATTACATAAGGCACATCGAAATAATAAAAATCAACCGACTGCATTTCGGTATGGGTATACAAATCGAAAACATCTTTGCTTAAATCACCCTTGCCCGAGTAGCTTATTCCGCGGGCAACAAACTTCATGGGGAGCGAGCGGTCGTTATAAACCAGCCGGCTGTTTTCAATTAAAATCTGGTTAATACCTAATGATGCGCTGCCGGTGTCTGCTGCGGCTACTTTATCGCCTTTGCCTTTGTACACATTGTAATTTACATGGCCCGCAGTGTCCGATTGGATATTGATAAAAGCATCGCTCAAAAACACCTTGTTAATGGTCAGTTTCTTTTCAAACAAGGTGCTCAAATCAATACCGAACGAAACTTCTTTGGCGGCGACCAGTGTGTCTTTATCAAAAGGCGCGCTGCCATACAGGTCAAGGTCGTATAAAGTAAGCGTAAGGTTGGGGAAATGCTTAAAAAACGAAAGGCTTGTTTTGGAAAACTCCAGCTTGCCGTTAATGCTGCCGTTAGCAAATTGCTTTATTTTATTACTCACCGTTTGCGGGAACAGCCAGGGCAAGGCAAACAGTAATATTAGTAACGTCCCGATTGTAATACCGGTTATTTTCAGCGTTTTGAATACGATTTTTTTGACGGACAGGCTCATAAATATTAATCGTGACGGGCAAATTAAGGATTGACACAAATCCTAAACAGGATTCTATACAGCTAAAATAACTAAACAATATGAAAATTATTGGATGAGGGCTGATATTTAACAGGGGGTTAATATAACAAGTCTCGGCCAAAGGCTTTGTGCCAGACAAGCCAACTTAGTTTATTTTTTACAGAACTACGGTAATAACAAAAAGAGACGCCCCGACATATCGGAGCGTCTCTGCGTAAAAGATATATTTAGACAGCTTTTAAAGCTGGTTGTGTTATTACAATAAAGCCAACTCAACTTCTTCGCTTTTTACCTCGGCAGTTTTGGCCAGGTGCGATACTTTTAAATCTTTAGTATTTAAGTTAGCTGTGTTGTTTGCCTTCAGGCTGCCTTCGCTAACATCGCCGGTTAAATTAGCTTTTGCATTGTCGTTTACTTTAACGTTTGCAGAAAATGCATCCATGTTTAATTGTGCTGATGCGTTGTTGTAAAGCTCAACATCAAGGTTGATGGCTGATAACTTTCCGAATGATTTTACAGTTGCGTTATCATATACGCTAAGTTTTGCTAACTGATTAGCAGTAACCCAAACGGTTAATTTTTGTGTGCTGTATGATGCTATGCGTAATACGCCTTTATCATCCTGAACCAGTGCGTTGTTTGAGTAGTAGTTGTTATAAACTTTTACCTGGTCGGCAGTGCCGGCTGACACGTAAAGTTCAACATTACCGCGGATTTCGATTTCGCTGATGTTGCTTACGTTGGTTAAAGTAGTGGTGGCAGCGCCTTCGGTTTTACCGGTTGCTGCTTTTGCTGATTGGTTGAAACCTAATATAGTGGCTGTTAAAAGGGCGATGGTTAATATTGTTGTTTTCATGACTTTATATTTTAGCGGTTATGTTTTTGTTTGTTAATTTTCAATGACCAAAGGAACATCGAATTTTTCACCCGCTAAAACTTATTAGACCACAGGCGTACCATTGTAGACATACAAGCTTTTTTACCCGTCGAACCCTTTTTTGCCTGTTTATCCCTGTTTTTTACCCCTTTATACCTCAAAACAGGGGGTTTATCGGTGTTTTAGGGCAGGTTGTCGGTTATAACGGCTAGGTCTCAGTGTTTTACCTGTTGAACTTACACTTCTTAAAATATTTTAAAAAGTCGTTAATTTTTCATAATTCGCTTATATTTACTACCTCAATCCAACCTAATTTTATTTGTATGCGATATTTTCTCGTTGCTGTAATGGCAGCCTTTTGTTTAAACGCGGCCGCCAAACCTATTGATGGCCCAAAGTTTAACACCCGCGACCTCAGCATTACCTGGGAAGCGCTGCAAAACGATAGCCCGAAAAAGGGACAGGCGCTGAATGCCATTACCATAACAAACAACGGCAAGGCTACCTTCCCGGCTACCGGCTGGAAAATGTATTTTAATTCGGCCCGACTAATTACAGAGCATACTGTTACCGGCAACGCCACCATTAAATTTGTAAACGGCGACTTATTCAGTTTAACGCCAACCACCACCTTCCCGGACTTAAAGCCCGGCCAATCTGTACGAATTGAATTTATCGACGAAGATGCTGTAATTACGGCAACCGATGGCCCCGAAGGATTCTACTTGGTTTGGGATAGCCAACCTGATAAAGGTTATAATACGGGTGCATTTACCATTAAGCCATTTAAGCCAAACTATCCCGGTTTGATTACCCCCGAAATAGTTTACGACCAGAATAAAATCATTACCGATATACCGGAGACGCAGTTGACTAAGGTGTTTCCTACGCCTGTGAGTTATAAAGAAACAGGAGGAACATTTAAATTTGATAATGCAACCGGGATTATCGGGGACAAGAGTTTTAGCGGGGAGATACAGGAATTATCGTCTTACTTGTATGCATTAATTGGCAAGAAGACGGAAAACAAGCTATACCCTGAAACCCAGATATCAATAGAAAAAGTTTACAACATAGCCGCAGAGGGGTATGAATTAGAAATCAAAGGCTCAGCTATCCATATTAAAGCATCCTCGTCGATCGGGGCTTTCTATGCTATCCAATCCTTAAAAACATTAATTCCGGCATCGGCATATGCTCATCCTCAAAAAGAAATCCAAATCCCCTGTGTAGAAGTAAAAGACGAACCCCGCTTCGCCTACCGCGCTTTTATGCTGGATGTCGGCCGTAATTTTCAGCCTAAAAAAGAAATTTTCCGTGTATTGGATGTGTTGGCGCTGTATAAAATAAATGTGTTCCACATGCACCTAACCGAGGATGAAGGCTGGCGGTTGGAAATACCCTCTTTGCCGGAATTAACCGACGTTGGCGGCCGCCGTGGGCATACCCTTGACAGTAAACATTTTCTGCCCGCCTCGCATGGCTCGGGCGGCGAGCTGGATAATAAAACAGGTACCGGCTTTTATACACGTGCCGACTTTATTCAGATACTGAAATACGCCGATGCCCGCCATATTATGGTAATGCCCGAAATCGAGGCCCCTGGCCACGCCCGCGCCGCCATCAAATCGATGAATGCCCGGTACGACCGCCTGATAGCCGAAGGCAAAAAAGCTGAAGCCGAAAAATATTTGTTATACGATGCAGCTGATAAATCGGCATACAGTACCGCACAATACTGGACGGATAACGTAATCGATGTATCGCTGCCATCAACCTATAATTTTGTGGAAACGGTTATCAGCGACATTGTAAGCATGTACAAAGATGCCGGCGTACCTTTAAAAACCATCAACTGGGGCGGCGACGAAGTGCCTGCGCACGTTTGGGAAAAGTCGCCTGCTTATCTTGCCCTTAAAGCCACCCACCCCGAAATAAAAAGCACCGCCGATTTGTGGTATTACTTTTATGGCAGGGTTAACCAGCTGGTAAAAGCAAAAGGGCTTTACCTTTCGGGATGGGAAGAAATGGCGCTGCGCAAAACCGCGCTTGACGGTCAGCCGGTGTATGTTCCCAACCCCGATTTTATGCCCGAGCATTTGCAGGCCGAAGTGTGGAACAATACCCTGGGCGGCGGCAACGAAGATTTGGCTTACAAGCTGGCTAACGCAGGATACAAAACCGTACTCACGCCGGTTACCAACTTGTATTTCGACATGGCGCACTATAAAGCGTTCGACGAGCCGGGCTATTACTGGGGCGCATTTTCTGATATCGATAAGCCGTTCTCATTTATCCCCTTCGATTATTTTAAAAACGCAAAGGTCGATAGGGATGGGCTACCGCTTAACAGGAATATCTTCATCGGCAAACAACGCCTTACGGAATATGGCAAAAGCAATATCCTCGGTATCCAGAGCGCCGTTTGGGGCGAGAACATAAAAAGCACCGAGCGACTGGAATACATGCTGTTGCCGCGACTGTTAGGCTTTGCAGAACGCGCCTGGGCTAAAGACCCTGATTGGGCAACTGAAAAAAACACGGCTAAAAGCGATTCGCTGTACAATATTGCCTGGAGCAACTTTTTAAATGTACTGGGCAAACGTGAGCTGCCGCGGTTGAGTTATCTTAATGGCGGCTACAATTACCGCGTACCAAAACCGGGTGTTGTATTGCAGGATGGCAAGTATGCAGCCAACGTACAGTTCCCGGGCTTAACCATCAGGTATACCACTAATGGCAAGGACCCCGACGAAAAAAGCAAGCTGTATAACGATGCTGTTACAAACGACGAAAACATCATAAAGTTCCGCGCTTTTGATACTAAAGGGCGGGGTGGTAACGTTTCAGAGGCTGTTACTCCCTAACAACATATCCGTAGCAGGGGCATGTGAGGTTGCCTTTGTTACAACCGTTTTAAAACCCTGCGTTAAAACCAATGTAAAAATTGCGTGGCGGCGCAGGGTTATAAAACCGGTTCCCCACAGCATTTAAATCATTCCCCAGGCTATATTTTTGGTTTAATAAATTACCGGCGCCGGCGTAAATGTCCAGCTTGGTTTTGCGGTTTAGTTTAATGGCCCAGCCAGCCTTAGCCTCTAATAAATTGTATTGCGATGCAAAAACAGTGTTGTCATCTTTTAACGGGATACGGCCGGTGAAGTTATGCTCTATAAACAGATACGTATTTTGCGGGAACCTGAACTGCAGGCTTGATATAACTACCTGCGGCGGTACGCCCGTAAGCTTATTGCCATCGTTGTTGCCGCTAAAGGTAAATTTATCAAGCGTTACCGATTCATTAAACTGCAGCCCGCGCAAAAAACGGGTATTATTACGGCGCACCAGCCAATCAGAAAAATACAGCTCGATACCCGGCTGGTGGGTACCGCCGGCGTTGATATAGTAGGTGGTTTCGTTGGCATTATTGCGCACCACAATGGCATTTTTTAACACATAGTAAAACGCCGATACATCCAGGGACACACTTTCATCACTATTGCGCACGCGGAAACCTGTTTCGTAGTTCCAGCCATGTTCGGCCTGCAGGTTGGTGTTAATGATATTGTCGGTCGGTCTTATCTCGGCAGTGGTTGGTGTTGAGTAACCGCGGCTTACAGATGCGCGCCAGATAAAAGAGTTGGTGATATTGTAAGACATAGCCAGCCTCGGCATCAACTGCGGTGTAAAGTGGCGGTTGGTAAAAGCAGGCTCGGCATTGGGATACATGTTTCTGAATCTGTAATCGTAAAAGTTCAAACTCAGGGCTGCTTCTATATGAAAACGGTTGTACAAATCGAGCGCATAACGGGTGAAGAAGAAATGCTGATTGGTATTTATTTTATCCAGCGTTTGCGCGGTGTCTCTTATCCCTTTGCGGTTGCCGTAGTTATTGTCGTCCGAGTTGGTTTGCTGCCATTCAAGTCCCAGATCCAGGTTCCACGAGTAGTGTGATAAAGGTTCACTGCTCAGCTCAAAATAAGTCCGCAAGCCGTAGGTGCCTTCATAGCGCTGCTCGTAATTGGTAATAAACGGGTTCGAAAAATCAACATAACTGCCATAAACAGCTAACACATTGCGCAACTGGTGACTAATGTGCAGCTCGTTAACTACCCCGCCCAATAACACTTTCGTAGTGATGCCAATATTTTGGTCGATGGCGCTTGGGGTGAACTTGGTAGCTAACCTTGCCGATTGCGGGTTGGCCTGGTATTGCGCCAGTGTTAAGCCGCCGGGCGTTTGGTAGTTTAAATCGGAGTAAAAGCCAAGTATGCGCAACTGGTCGTTATCATTATATTTCCAGCGGTTTCCCATTTGTATAAAATGCCGCTGCATATCGCTGTGTTGCCGGTAACCGTGGTAGGTTTCGTAACCCTGGTTTAAATTAAGCTGGTAATTGCCGCTTGTATTTTGGATAGCGGCATTTTCATGTATCAAACCGTACGAACCGCCGTTTAACCCCATTGAAATATGGTTGTCGTGGTCGTACAAATTAACAGGGTTCAGCAAGACCACCCCGCCTGAGTTTGCACCAAATAAGCTACCGTCGGGGCCTTTTAATATTTCTATGTGGTTAATGCTGTTGAAGTCAAGGGAGTTCAGGTAAGTGTTGCCGCCGGCATCAGTAAGCGGTATTTCATCATAGTAAATCTTAACATTGCGTATACCAAATGGCGAGCGCAGCAGGCTGCCCCGGATGGATAAGCGATAGCTGCCCGGCGAACGTTCCTCTGCCCATACGCCTGGAACCGTATTTAATACCGAAATAAACGAATTATCGGGCTGCAGGCTCAACTGTGCTTTACCGATATAACTTACTGATGCCGGTACGTTTGGAAGGAATATAGGCGACAGGTAGCCATGAATTGTTACAGGTTCGGTAATCATCAGCGTGTCTATTTTAGTTGTATCGGCTAAGTGCTGGGCATTAGCAGCTTGCGTGATAATAAACGCAAAAAAGAGGGCAACGACGGCTTTAGTCATAGGGCAAGCAGGATAGGCAAAAATAGGGTATTTAATGATAAAACCGTGTGGGTATGTGTTGTAAGATTTTGATAAGCTGCTGAGATGAGGTGATTTGTAGGGGCGAATTGCTACCTGCCCACGCTGGACAGGTTTACGAATTTTATAATGCAGTTGCGTGAACGCATGGCGAGGGCGAATGCAATTCGCCCCTACATAACTGCTACCTGCCAAATTTTATTACTGGTATCATCCGCTACCAATATCGAACCATCCGGCAAAATGGCAATCCCCACCGGCCTGCCGTAAACTTTGCCTTTGGCCTGGTCGGCAATAAAGCCGGTTAAAAAGTCTTCGAGGGTGCCGGTTGGTTTCCCGTTGCTAAACGGTGCAAAAACAACTTTGTATCCCACTATTTTCGAGCTGTTCCACGAGCCATGCTGACCGATGAAAGCGCCGCCCCGGTATTTTTCCGGGAAAGTTTTGCCGGCGTAAAAAGCCAGCCCTAATGAGGCGGTATGTGGCCCGAGGGATAAATCGGGCACGATGGATTTCTTCACCATTTCCGGGTTTTCTCCCACATGGTCAGGGTCTTCATGTTGGCCGAAATAGGCAAAGGGCCAGCCATAAAAGCCGCCTTGTTTTACGCTGGTTAGATAATCGGGCACCAGGTTATCACCTAAATCGTCGCGCTCGTTTACAGTTGTATATAAAACTTGCGTTTGCGGTTCAAAATCTAATCCCGCCGGGTTGCGCAGTCCGCTGGCATAAATGCGCTCATGTTTGCCATCTGGGTCAACTTCTAAAATATCAGCGCGGCGGCCTTCTACCTCCATACCATGCTCCGCATCATTAGTGCCCGAGCCTACTGAAATGTATATTTTACTACCATCTTTACTTGCCCTTAAATTACGCGTCCAATGGTTATTATAACCGCCAGCCGGCAAATCCAGTAGCTTTTGCCCGGGACCGGTTATTTTGGTTTGCCCTGTTTTGTACGGGTACCGCCATAAAGCGTCGGTGTTGGCAACATAAAACCAGTTGTTTAATATCAGCATGCCATAAGGTTTGTTCAGCCCGGTTAAAAAAGCGGTTTTAACATCGACAATGCCATCTCCATTGGTATCGCGTAGCAAAGTAATACGATCAGCGCTTTTGTTAAAGTTTTGCGAAGCGCTTGCACCTATAATGTTAGCCCCGATGCGTTTAAGGCCTGATATTTCGGTATTGGCTTCGGAAACAAAAATGTCGCCATTCAGCGCAACCAAAATATTCCTCGGATTATCCAGTCCGTCTGCAAATAAATTCACCTTAAACCCGGCCGGCGCAATCGGCGTTTTACCCTTCGGCCAGCCAATAACCTCGCAAAAATTAAAGGTTGATTTTGTTTGATAGGGTGGCGGTAGCTTTACCTGCTGTTTGGCGTCGGTAACAACATCGTCGGCTTTTGATGGGTCGGGCTTTTTTGAGGAGCAGCCGGTAAAAATTATGCTTGTTATCGTGGCAACTAACAATACTCCGCGTTTAATTATCATATAAATTGTGTGTATTTGCGTTAATTTTAACCGGGCGTGTTTTCATTTGTCTTGACGATGGGAATATAGCA
>JBDUDE010000045.1:0-4162 GCA_040003105.1 Mucilaginibacter sp.
CGAATGCGAGCCGTCCCGCTGGAATGCCCACGCTGGGCGTGCCAATGGCACTAAGGAAGTAACAAAGGCGCTAAACGTCTATTTAGATGATCTGCAAAAGAAAGTCTATGAAGCCCACAGTCAATTAACCGAAGCCGATGAAATAATTACGGCGGAGTGCATTCGCAATAAGTTTCTGGGGAAAGGAGAACAACCACGATCTCTGATAGAAATATTTAAAGACCACAATCAAAAGGTAGCGGCACTTATTGGTAAGGAGTATACTAAGGGCACGTTAACTCGTTATCAAACTGCCCTAAGGTGAATGTATCTTCAACCTCCACATCTGCTAATTTTTAAAAAAAACTTTAAAGGTACATCCTTTGCCTACACTGCAGTCGGCTTCAATTTTACCGCCCGATGCGTTAACGATCTTTCTGGCCAGGTAAAGGCCGATACCTGTGCCTTCCTTGCTGTCATCTACCCGCTGGTACTTTTTAAATATAAATTCCAGTTTATCCTCGCCTATACCTATCCCGTTATCTGCTACCGTTAATACGGTGAAGTTACCCTGCTTTTTTGTTTTGACTGTAATCTCGGGCAGCCGGTCGGGCGAACTGAATTTAATGGCATTGGTAACAAGGTTTAAAACAATGCTTCTTAGATTCTTTTTAGCAAACCGGACTTCCTTTTCCCCGAAATCTGTTATAAAAGTGGCTTTCGCCTGTTTTATCTTTTCTGATATGGTTTCTGTTATCTCCTCAAAGACATCGGGAAAACTTTCCTGGCTGTCGTCTTCAATATTTTCAGATTCCATCACGCCCACTTTGGCCAGGTCGCTGATAATGGATTTAAAATTTGTGACAGATTTATTCATCATGCCAGACAACTGGATCACTTCCGGGTCATGCATATCCAGCTTATCATTCAGTATTTCCAGCATCATCTCGATGTTCAGTATGGGGGCGTTCAGGTCATGCGAGGCACCGAATACAAAGTTGTTAAGGTCGGCATTTATCCTAAGCAGGCTTTGGTTGCGCTCATCCAGGCTCCGGTTACTAACGTCAAGGCTTTTATTGCTTACGTCAAGCTTATGTAACAGTTTTTTAAGCTCCGTTATGTCATAAAAGCTGATGATAGCACCGTCAGCCTTTTTGCTGTTCTTCTTAAGATAAGGCATGGTCATCACCTGGTATATTTTATCGTCAAGTGATTCAGCTTCGCGGATGATGGTTTCTTCGTTACTGATGACCTGTTTGATATCCTCAATAAAAGTCTCGAATTTAATGTTGGTTGTAATATTACTTAATGGTCGGCCAATATCACTTTCCCTGATATTGATATGCTTTTCTGCACCGGGGGAATATCTTTTCAGCAGCAACTCCCTGTCTACAAATAATTGTCCGTTAATATTGCTGCGGAAATAGTTGTTCAGGTCGTCGTTCAGGTCTGTCAGTTCATCAATGGTCAGCTGGTGGTCCTTGTTAACGGTCTGCAATTCCTCGTTAACAGATTGCAGTTCCTCATTGGTGCTTTGCATTTCCTCGTTGGCCGACTGCATTTCCTCATTGGCCGATTGCAGCTCTTCGTTAAACGACTGCATATTTTCGTTTGACGAGGCGATGCGGTCATGTGCCACAGCAAGATTGTGCTTTAAACCCGCAATTTCATGTTCCAGGCTTATCACATATTCTTTGGTAACTTCATTAATATCCTCAACATGGATCATGTTTTCTTCCGCTGCCGTTAGTTTAACGTCAATAAACTGCACCATCAATAACCGTTCGCCAGATTTAGCCAGGTAAAAAGGGCTAAGCACAATATCGACAGCCATATCCCTCCCGTCCTGGCTTTTCATGCCGAGCTTGGTCAGCATCACCCGTTCATTCATCTGCAATGCCTTATGCGCCGCTGCTTTAAAGGCCATGGAGATATTTCCGGGGAGCAAGTCGTTTAAATTGTGGTTAAAATTGATATTCTTTAAATATGGGCTCGTGTCCCCGAATGATTGGATAACCAACAAGTTTTCGTCGGTGCAGATACCGCAAACGCCGGATTGGGCCAACATGGCCAAATTGAGCTGGTCAGTAAGCGCCGATTTTGAAACTGGTGCCAGGTCTTTTTTACTGACCTCCATCTTAGTGGTCTTAATCCCCTCGATCAGATGGGAAGAAAAAGCATCAAACTTAATGGTGCGCCCCGCAGCATTGCTTTTTAAAACATTCCATTTAACGCTGATTTCGTCGAAATAGTCCTTTAATACGGTTGCATTTTCGCTTGGCCCCAAGAGCAGGTAGCCACCCTTTTTTAACCCGAAGTGCAGCATGGCAAAAACCTTTTTCTGCAATACCGGGTTTAGGTAAATAAGCACGTTCCGGCAGCTAATCAGGTCGATATTGCAATAAGGCGGGTTCTTGGCCAGGTCGTGTTGTGCAAATATCAGCATCTTCCTTATTTCATGGTTTATCTTATAATGGGCGTCTTCCTTCGTAAAAAAATGCATCAGCCTTTCTTTAGAAACAGACTTTTCAATGCTGTCCGGGTAAACTCCTTTTGATGCAATATCCAACGCCGATTTGCTGATATCGGAGGCGAATATTTTCACTTCAATATTTTTGGGGTGCTTTATTAAATACTCTTTCGCTAAAATAGCCATTGTATAGGCTTCTTCGCCGGTTGCACAACCCGCAACCCATATTTTTAAAACCTCGCTGTTATTCTTACTGATAATGTCAGGAATAACCGTTTCTTCGATAATTTTAAAGGCTTCCCGGTCCCTGAAAAAGGAGGTGACATTGATCAGGAAATCATTGGCCAGTATGGTTATCTCGTTGTCGTTGCCTGTCAAATATTCCCTGTACTTCGTTACTTTGCTAAAATTGTGCGCCGCCATACGCCTTTTGATTCGCCTGATGATGGTTGGGCGCTTATAATCGGTAAAATCAAGCGGCAAATTTGCTTTTATCTGCTCAAATATTTGTTTGAGTTCTTCTTCGCTGATTTGGTCAGGCTTTTCGTCGGTCAATATTTCCAATATGCCGTCCTTCACATAGTCTTCTATCACCTGTGGCATTGCCTGCGGCGAAAGTATTAAATCAGCACACTCTGTTGCAATGGCAGCTAAGGGCATTCCATTGAAACTTGCCGTATCCGGGTCCTGGATCAACACAATACCCCCAGCCTGTTTGATAGCTTTAATGCCATTTGAGCCATCGTTACCAGTGCCTGACAGGATGATTCCGATAGCTTTATCGCCCCGTTCTTTCGCCAGCGACGCAAAGAAATAGTCTATGGTCATATGGGGCCTGGGCTGGTCTTTTTTATCAGTTAATATCAGCCTGCCGTCTTCCACTATCATGAATTTGGAGCTGGGGATGAGATAAACTGTGTTTGCCTTGATGTCAACATCTGCCGTTGCCTCAATAACCTGCAGCTTACTGTGCTGAGCAAGTATCTGGGCCATCTGGCTTTTAAAATCGGGCGAGAGGTGTTGTATTAAAATATAAGATACGGCGTCAAGCGGCGTGTAATCAAAAAAAGCAGAGATCGCTTCCAGGCCGCCGGCAGATGCACCGATGGCTATAATGTACTGTTTGTCTAAAATTTTAGCCATGGTGTGATTTTATCAAATTTGTTTACTGCTAACGCGGTCATCAAGTAAATGAGCAGGCCTTTTATCGGAAAAAACAGAGGAGGGATGAAAGCTCAGGCTTCTTTGCGTTTGACGATGATTATACCAATAAAGGTAACACATTAAAGATAACCGCATTAAACGGAAATAGTTTACCTTTTAGAAATTAAATATTCCCGGCAGGAATTATTTAACAGGAAAGACGATGGTAAATGATGTTCCTTTATCCACCTCGCTTTTAAAACTGATTTTTCCGTTCATTAATGCCGTATAACGGGTCACGATATTTAAGCCCAATCCGGTCCCCGGGATATTGCCGGTATTATGCGCCCGGAAGAATGCTTCAAATAAATGCTTCTGATCTTCTTCAGGTATACCGATGCCATTATCACTGATGATGATGGTTAGGTTATTGTTGGTGATTTCCGTACAAAACTCTATCAGCGAATCGGGGCCCGAATATTTGATGGCGTTGCTAACCAGGTTAATTATACAGTTTTTAAGCAAAGATGGGTTAAGGCTTGCCGTACGCCCCTCGCCCGTATGCCGGTA
>JBDUDE010000628.1:0-4156 GCA_040003105.1 Mucilaginibacter sp.
TTGCCGCTAAATTAAGCGTGTTTCCAGGGATGTTTATCCCCCAAATTGGGGGATGCAAAAAGGATAGGTGAACTGGAGTAAAGCCCGGTTGTTCTTTCATGACAGAACGAACGTGGCAGGCCTGCCGTTTTTACGGCAGGCTAATACATTGGTGGTTTAGGCATTGGTTTTATAGTCTATCTCAAATCTTCTTTTCAGGATATGCCGGCAGCGCAAACGAAAATGTACTCCCCTCGCCTATCGCGCTTTCCATCCAGATGGTGCCGTGTTGTGCCTCAATAAAATCTTTGGAAATGGCCAGCCCAAGGCCCGACCCGGATTTGTTCTGCCCGTCGGTAGGTACCTGGAAATAGCGGTCGAATAATCGTTTCTGGTATTGCTCATCAATACCTTTACCCAAGTCTTTCACCGAGAAAATAACCGACCCGTTCTTTTCAGAGATCTTAATCGCAACTTTCGATTTCTCCGGACTATAACGCAGCGCGTTGGATAGGAAGTTTACCAGCACCCAGGCTGTCTTTTCTACGTCGACCTGTACTTTGGACAAGCCGGGTTGTTTTACAACGTCAAGGACAATTCCCTTTTGCCCGGCGGGGAATCTTACCGAGTCAAGCGCATAATCAACAATCACCGATGGGTCCGACGGCACAAAATTTAGCTGGATGTTACCGGTTTCAACCTGCGACAGGTCGAGCAATTCGCTGGTGATTTTTAATAACCTGTCGCTATCGTCTTTAATATGGTCAACCAGTTCCATTTGTTGGGTATTAACGGGTCCTATGCGTTCGTCTGCAAGCAGTTTTAAACACATTTTTATGGATGATATCGGTGTTTTTAATTCGTGCGATATGGTGGCAATAAAATTGGTTTTTGCTTCATCCCGCTCCTTAAATTCGGTAATATTTTTTAGCAAATACACTTTACCTACCGATTTGCTGCCGATATCAAGCACATCACTCGCCCGCGAATTAAGGTTCGGAATAATTATTTCCCTGCTTTCCAGTTGGTAATAAAACTCTTTCCCGTCAAGCGCAATTTTGATTGACTTCAGCGTGTTGTTTTCAATTATCGATTTAAACAAATCATTAGTAGCGGTAAACTTATCCGCACGCTGGCCAATAATTTTTTGTTCCTTAAGATTCAGGATATTTTCGGCTACCGTATTTATAAACAGTATTTCCTGTTTTTCATTTAAGCCGATAATGGCGTCCTGCATCTGCTCGATGATAGCTTCAATACGTTGCTTCTCGGACAAAACGGTAGCCAGGTTGCTGTTTTCCCATTCGTTGAGCCGCGATGCCATGTCATTAAAGGCGGCGGCCACCTCACCAAATTCATCGTTCTTATCAAAATTAAGGCGCTGGTTATAGTTCTTCCGGCTAATCTCGCGTATACCGTCAATCAATTCGCGTAGCGGGTTGGCAATAAAGCCCGGGAAATTAACGCTGAAGCTAAAAAGGATAAGGAATGTGAAAGCACCTGCCAATCCTAACAGCAATGTAGCATTGTTTACTGATGCCTGGGCCTTATCGTTTTTGCGCACAATGGCCTGCATGTTCAGTTTTTCAATTTGCCTTAATTGGGCGCGCGCGTCGTACTCGGCTCGCTCCTGTGCAGCCAAATCACTTTTGGGCGACCCTAAATTCCTAAAGGCTTTCCGAAGCTCAGTGGTAGCTGAAGCCTCACCTGTTTCGGTAATGTTATGTTCCTGCAAAACCAGTTGTTTATCAAAATCGTTTTTTGCGGTTTCGCTTAATGGCAGCTTTTCTACATCAAGTATCGTCCGCATTTCCCGGGCAAAGCTTAGTGACACATAATTATTTTTAAGGATTACCTTGGCGCTGTCGGATATATCGTGGATATAAAATATGGATACCACCCCAAAGAAAAGGACAACTATAAAAAGAAAGCCGAACCCAAGGCGTAGTTTGTTTTTAATTTTCATGGCTTTACGTATTAAAATGTTTTTATGATAAAATAACTAAATCAGTATCTTTTGAGGCTATATGTTTTAGCAGCTGGTTAAACACCGCTGTTCGCAAAATAACCTGGAATAAATTTAAATGCGGTTTACCTATGCAAATAGTGGTTATTTCCCTTTCGTCGGCAACTTGCATAATTGTTTGGGTAATTTGGTCGCTTTTTATTTTTAAAACTTCGCCGCCCAATTCTGTTGCCAGCTTAAAGTTGTTTATCAGGTGGCGCTGCTTATCCAGCTTTATGCGGTTGCCGCTTTCGCTGCTGCTTTGCACATACAAAACTATCCATGTTGAACGATAGTACGAAGCAAGCCGGGCCGTTTTCCGGATAACAGCTTTGGCAGTGTCAGCATTTGACGATATACAAGCCAAAAACTTTTCGGGCCGCAGCTTTATTTGTTTCGGAATTTCGATGTTGATTTTCCGCTCAACGTGATGGGCTACTTCCTTCAGGGCCAGCTCTCTCAACTGCAAAATTTTATCAGCCTGGAAAAAATTTTGCAGGGCGATATTTATCTTGCTCTTGTCGTATATCTTGCCTTCTTTCAACCTATCAATCAGTTCGTCTGCTGTAAGGTCGATATTTACAATTTCGTCGGTTAGCTCCAGCACCTTATCGGGGATGCGCTCTGTAATCGGTATGCCGGTTATCGATTCAATCTCCTGGTTCATACTCTCCAGGTGCTGGATGTTTACCGCGGATATCACGCTTATCCCTGCATCCAAAATATCAATTACATCCTGCCAGCGTTTAGCGTTTTTGCTGCCCTCAACATTGGTGTGTGCAAGTTCGTCAACAATAACTACTTCGGGGTGGCGGTTTAAAATGCCGGGCAGGTCCATTTCTTCCAGTTCCTTCCCTTTGTAAAATATCTTACGGCGGGGAATTAAAGGTAAGCCATCAATCAGCGCCTGGGTTTCGGCCCGGTTATGGGTTTCTATGTAACCAACCTGGATATCGATGCCGTTGCGCAAAAGTGCATGCGCCTCCTGCAGCATCCGGTAAGTTTTACCAACGCCGGCGCTCATGCCAATATAAATCTTAAACTTTCCGCGCCGTGAACGCTTAACCAGTTCAAAAAAACGCTCGACAGGCTGTTCTTTATTTTCTTCGTTCATAATTGGTTTATATACCCATTTTATTAACCTTTTAAAGGGGATGCAAGCCCCCCTTTAATACACAAGCCTCAATCAAACTAAATTTACAAAAAATCAGCCTGTGTTTTTCTTAAATGTTGGTTGCCTCACCTAAATCCTCTCCAAAGGAGAGGACTTAAACTTCGCTTGCTTTTAAAGCCCCCTCCTTTTGGAGAGGGGTTTGGGGTGAGGCGTGAACTCGTATTAAAACCCATAAACCGCTGCCAGCACAAACTGCGATGCATGGTTGGTTGCTACGCCATTGCTGTCGGTAAATGCTGCGCCAAAGGCATCGCTTTTTGTATCAAACCTTACTTCGGGAATAATAGTCAAAGGGCCCGCTTTTATGTTTGATGTTACGGTGATTGCTTTTACATCGCCGCCGTTATCTTTCACCTTAAAGTACTCGCCGCGCAAACCGAAGGTTACCATTGACGATACAGCTATCTGCGGATATAATGCCACACCCTCGAAACCGCCGCCATTGTTAGGGGCAGAAAAAGTTGCTGCGTTTAAGCCCAGTTTAAACGCATTGGTAATTTGGTAAGCAGTTGTAAGGTCGAATTCGGTACCGGAATATGAGCCGGTTACCAGGTTCAAATAAGCGGTCCAGCCCTTTACCGGTGTTACCGTTAGCTGCGCACCAAAGGTTGAGACATCGCCGTTGCTTGTATTAGCCGAGTTTAACGATAAATAATAGTTCCATTTGTTATTAAAGATACCGGCCATCAGGCTCACTTTATCGCTGAAAGCGTAAGTTGCTTTAAAGCCGGCATTCTGGAACGGGCCGTTGGTAAACAGGTATGAGGTTGAATAGTTAAAGTTGCCAACCGGCGATATTACCTCGTAACCAACAAACGTGGCCATATAGCCCGCAGTAAGGTTAAATTTATCCATTACATCATACGATACATACAGGTTTTGGATATGATAGCCCGAAGTAGGGATACTTTGGTCGCTGCGGGGGCCGAATGAAAGTTCGCCCACAAAGGCTGCTTTACCTACCTTTTTCTTCAAGGCAAGGTCAATCATACCTATCG
>JBDUDE010000274.1:0-4155 GCA_040003105.1 Mucilaginibacter sp.
TATCGCCGGCTATACCCTGGCAGCGTTTTATAAAGTTTTCGCGTTTATCCACCGGCCGGTATAACGGCGAGTCGGCATCCATAGGGTAATTAAATACTACCACATCGCCGCGCTTTACATCGCTAAGGCCGGGCAAGCGGTAATACGGCAGTTTAATGCCGTCCCAGTACGCCTTTGTGCCTATCAACGGCATAGTATGGTGTGCAAACGGGAACGCTATTGGCGTTATAGGTGTTCGTGCGCCATAGTTTACCTTGCTAACAAACAAAAAATCACCAACCAGCAGGCTCCGCTCCATTGATGGAGTGGGTATTACATAGGCTTCTATAAAAAATGTACGGATTAAGGTTGCAGCTATTACAGCAAATACAATGGCGTCGGTCCATTCGCGCAGTGCGCTCTTTTTCTTTTTAGGGGTAGTTTTATTTTTTTTACTCCAGAATTTCCAGTTCATCTTACAATATTGGTGATTTATTATGAGAATCAAGAATTTAGAACCAAGAGTCAAGAACCAAGAATCAAGATAAAACCCGCGTCTTTCCCCGGTGATTCTTATGTAATTTTTCTTGCCTCTTTGTTGTTGATCTTTTTATTTATTTCTGTCTTGGTTCTTGAATCTTGTCTCTCGGCTCTTTCCTCAAAAATCGAACATATCTTCTACCGAATAAAAGCCCTGCTTGCCCTGTATCCACTCGGCAGCCAGTACGGCACCCAAGGCAAAACCGTTACGATTATGGGCAGTATGTTTGAATTCGATGGAATCAACCTCCGAATCGTAGATAACGGTATGTGTACCCGGCACGCTGTCAATGCGAAAGGATTCTATCAGTAATTGGTCGGTTTTAATGCTGTCATCTGTATGTTCGGAGCCATCGGCACTTAAGGCATTAACCCACTCCTTTTTTGCATCAAGGTTCTCAATAATCCCGTCGGCAATGGTGATGGCTGTGCCACTGGGCGAATCGAGCTTCTGTGTATGATGAATTTCTTCCACCTGTACGTCATAATACGGATAGTTGTTCATTAATTTGGCAAGCACCTTGTTTACATGGAAAAATATATTTACACCAACGCTAAAGTTCGAGGCATAAAGCATGGCTGTGTTGCTGCTTTCGAATTTTTCTTTTAAAGCAGGAAGCTCATTGTACCAGCCGGTGGTGCCTACCACAACCGGGACACTGGCGTTTAAACACTGTTCGATATTACCTAACACAGTATGCGGGGTGCTAAACTCAATGGCAACATCTGCCTGCTGCAGGTTTTCGGCAGTAAGCTCGTGTTGGTTATCCTGGTCAATTTTTAATATAACCTCGTGTTTACGGTCATGGGCGATTTTTTCAATTATTTTGCCCATTTTACCGTATCCCAATAATACAATTTTCATATCTGTATAAACACTATTTTAAAAAGCACTAATTTCACTAATTAAGGCGAATTTCAAGAATTGAATTTGCACTAATTCTCACGAATTGCACGAATTTTAAGTTGAATGTAAAGCAGATTGGTGAAAATTCATCTTAATTCGTGTTTTCTCAAAGCGTAAACGTAATTTTTATCCCCGGAATATATGACATCGGTGAATTTTGAGCGTACACCGGCTGATTTATAAAATCGGGCGCTATCCGCATCGTAAAGTTATTATCAAGCGTGTAGCTATGTATGAATTTAGCATCGATGTAGGCGTCAATGGTATTTATCCCCCAAAAAGCCACAAAACCTAATATGCACAGGTCGCGGTCACGGCGAAGGCCATCTTTTTGGTCATAAATTGCCTGGTCGCCAGCCTGCGCATAAAGGTTATATTCAGCATAATAAGGATCTCCTTTAGCCGGTGTTACTAAATGGTTCCGGTATTTTGAAAGGGCTAAAAATATCCTGTAATTTTTGGCATTATATACATAGGCCCAGCCAAAACCAATCAATCCGCCATAAACAAGCGGCACTTTCCAGATTTTGTGGTTATAAACCTGCCCCCAACCCGGAATAATAAGCGAGCGGATAACCGCGCGGTGCGGGCTGTGTGTTGTATCAGGATGATAAACCTTTTCTTTTCGCACTTTAGGCTTACGCGATTGCATAAAGTCGGTATCGGCGCGTGTTGCCTTCAGCGTATCCATTTTATTTTTTAAAATGGTTGATGAGGTGGTATCGGGATTTTGAGCCCTGGCAGTAAAAGCAAACCCGGCAAGCAGGCAAATTACAAGCAAATATTTATACATCTGTTATTTAAAAATCCCGGGGTATTCGGGTAGCTGTTTACCAATCCATAATTTCCAGGATGCGGGTAAGGTCACTTTCAGATAAAAAAGGTATCTCGATAGTGCCACGTCCCTGGCCGCCAATTTTCAGCTTAACCCTGGTGCTGAATTTTGAAGCCAAATCATCCTGTATTTTTTGAACCTGGAATGATATGGGCTCGGGCTGTTTGCCTTCTTTTTTTATCGGCGCCGTTTGCATATCACGAACCAGTTCTTCAGTTTTACGAACGGATAAACCCTCCTTAATAATATGCTGATGGATAAATATTTGTTTAGCGGGGTCGTCAATGGTAATCAGCGCCTTGGCATGGCCCATGGTAATTTCGCCTTCGCGGATGGATGCCTGTATAACAGGCGGTAATTTCAACAACCGCAGGTAGTTGGAAACGGTCGACCGGTTTTTGCTCACGCGGTCTCCTAACTCGTCCTGTTTAAGGTTACATTCCTCAATCATGCGCTGCAGGCTTATGGCCACCTCAATAGCGTTCAGGTTTTCGCGCTGAATATTTTCAATAAGCGCCATTTCCAGCATCTGCTGGTCGTTAGCAGCGCGTACGTAGGCAGGTATTTGTGTTAAACCGGCAATTTTTGAAGCACGAAAACGGCGTTCGCCAGCTATAAGCTGGTAGCTGTGGGCGTTTAAACGCCGCACGGTAATTGGTTGTATTAGCCCCTGCAACTTAATTGAATCGGCCAGTTCCTGCAAAGCATCCTGGTCAAAATCGGTACGGGGCTGAAATGGGTTTACCTCAATTTCCGACAGCTTAATTTCATTCACCGAACCCAGGCTGTTAACCTCGGGGCTAGATGAAACATTATTTTTTGTGTTATTATTATTTTGATTTTGGTTAACGCTTTCCGAATCATTCAGCAATGCACTTAACCCCCTGCCTAAAGCGTTTCTTTTTTCTGCACTCATCTTTATAATTAAACTATTGCTGTGTTTGTATCGGCTTCTTCTTTTACGAGGCCATTTTTGCGCAAAATTTCGCGGGCCAGGTTCAGGTAATTAATAGCGCCCTTACTGGTAGCATCATGCATAATTACCGATATACCAAAGCTTGGGGCCTCGCTCAAGCGCGTGTTACGTTGTATGATGGTGTCAAACACCATATCCTCAAAATGGCTCCGAACTTCTTCAACCACCTGGTTTGATAAACGCAACCTTACATCGTACATGGTTAACAATATCCCTTCAATTTCCAGCGTAGGGTTTAGCCTTGATTGTACAATCTTAATTGTATTTAACAGTTTGCCCAACCCTTCCAGTGCAAAATATTCGCATTGTACCGGTATAATTACCGAATCGGCAGCTGTTAATGCATTTATGGTGATTAGACCGAGCGAGGGCGAGCAATCAATAATGATAAAATCATAGTCGTCACGCACGCTGTTAAGTACCGCTTTCATTTTATACTCGCGGTCGGTAAGGTTTATCATTTCAATCTCGGCACCCACCAGGTCAATGTGTGCCGGCAGCAGGTCGAGATTGGGCGTTTCGGTTTTTTGTATAGCCTCGCGCGGGTCAACCTGGTTAATGATACACTCGTAAATGCTATTTTTTATGTTACGGGGATCAAACCCAATACCCGATGTTGAGTTAGCTTGCGGATCGGCATCAACCAATAAGGTTTTAAACTCCAATACGGCTAAACTTGCGGCCAGGTTTATGGATGATGTGGTTTTACCAACACCACCTTTTTGATTGGCCAAAGCAATAATTTTACTCATTTTATACGTTAAAAAAATTTATAAATGGGTTTTTAGCAACAACGAAATACAGGAACAGTTATTTATACTTTCCGATAAGTTTTAATGCGGGCTAAAGATACGTATTTAAATAATTCCGAAATCCACAGGTTTTGCCTATTTACAAACAGTTTGAGTCCGGAAAGTC
>JBDUDE010000194.1:0-4150 GCA_040003105.1 Mucilaginibacter sp.
CAGGCTCTTCATCAAATTGCGATGAATAGTCCATTTGTGTCCATGGCTCTGCTGATTCAGGTTCATACGCATCACCAGCGGCTTCCCCATTTCTCTGGCCAGTTCGGTAAACTTTTCCCAGGACGGGTGATACCTTAGAATATACCCTACCAACAGCTTTTTATTTGCCTTTTCCGCGGCTGCTGCAACCCCTATCGCTCCATCAACAGTATCTGCCAATGGCTTTTCTATAAACACATGGCAGCCCTTCTCAAACGATTTGATAGCATAGGGCTCATGTGTATCCGGGTAGGTAGAGATACAAACAGCATCCGGATTCGTCGCGTCAAGCGCTTCATAAAAATCATCAAACAAGGGATAGCCGCCGCCCAACTTTTGATTAAGCACTTCTTTGCTTTTTCCGGTAGACACCAGCCCGCATATTTCAAAGCCAGGTAAAGTATGGTACGCCTCAGCATGAGATGACCCCATATTGCCACAGCCTACTACCAACACTTTTATATTATTTTGCACAGACATGTTTTTCTTTTATACGCCCAAACTCCAGCCTTTGCGGTACTGGCGTTTTACAAATTGGTTTACGTCGTCAAAGTTGGTCACTTTCATATTAACTTTATCCCACAACATTTTCATGTCCCTGCCCGGATAATTTATGCCCCCGTTTGCATCCTTGCGTTGCACATCGGTACCTCTTATAGCCAGGTTGGCGATCAACAATGTTTCGGTAAGCGGCCCTGCGATCTCAAAAGGAGAGCTCAGCTGAATCTTGCCGTATCCGGCCATAGCTGCTTCGGCAAACATGGTGTAGTGCCCGTCTTCCTGACCGGGAACGCGTGGAATAGTGATCGCGGTATTATCTTCATTATTGCGCGACAAAGGAAGAAGCCTTGGGTTTTTGCCGTACGTTTCGCAAATCATCTTTCCTTTGGTGCCGATAAAGAGCACCCCATTATCGCCAAATCTTTCGTCGGGGCCCAGTTCCTCCGGGCGTTCGGGCTTTATTCCGCCATCCATCCAGTGTACTTTCACTTCGCCTTTAGTCTTATCTGTTTTAGCAAAAGTAAGAATCACGTGACTTGAAGGGGGACAGCTTTCAGGAAAATAGCCCCGGTTGAACTCGCCTACGTATACACTTCCTACGCTACATTCTACAGCAATTGGCGTATCCAGGTCCAGCACCCTGAAAGGTGGTTCAACCAGGTGGCAGCCCATATCGCCTAAAGCACCGGTACCAAAGTTCCACCAGCCGCGCCAGTTAAAGGGCACCAGGTTGTCGATATAATCTTTGTCGGGGGCACTTCCCAGCCATAAGTCCCAATTTAATTCCTTAGGAACTTCGGTTTTGCCGGTTGGCCACGCTATTCCCTGTGGCCATACCGGGCGGTCGGTCCAGCAATATACGGTATGAACCTTGCCAATCCTGCCGGTATTATACCATTCCTGCAATCGTCTTACGCCGTCGCCCGATGCGCCCTGGTTACCCATTTGGGTTACCACCTGGTGGCGTTTTGCCGCTTCAGTGAGCATGCGCGCCTCATAAATATCGTGGGTTAAAGGTTTTTGCACATATACGTGCTTTCCTAACTGCATGGCCGCCATGGCAATCATGGCGTGGTTATGGTCAGGAGTCGACACGGTTACCGCATCAATGTGTTTGGCTTCCTTGTCAAGCAGTTCGCGGTAGTCTTGATAGTATTTTGCTTTGGGGAAGTTTTTGACAGATGTAGCTGCGCTCCGGTCGTCAACATCACATAAAAATGCTACGTCGGTCTTTCCGCCTTTCACTATGCCGGCAATATCGCTCTCACCTTTTCCCCCTGCCCCTATGCCGGCAAGTTGCAACCGGTCGCTCGGCGCCAAAAATCCTTTGCCCCCAAGTACATGACGGGGTACTATCATAAATCCCGCTGCTGCAAGCGCAGTTGTTTTAATAAAACCTCTCCTGGAGTTTTGAGTTATTGATTGTTCTTTATCCTCTGGCATGACTATTCTTCTATAATTAATTTCTTATTTACTCAGGCAATTCACGTATGTAAATATCGCGGTAATATACATGCGTTCCGTGCGCCTGCAGTTCTATTTGTTCTTTAGGGAAGATAGGTTGTTTACGGTCCCAGTAATTATCCATTACCACATTATCAACAACCAGCACACCGTTTAAGTAAACTGTTACTTTCTCACCTTTCATAATGATATGGAAATTATTCCAATCGTTAATGGCGTTATCAGCCAGTTTAAGCGGTTTGCTTTGATGCGCCTGGTTATTGTATAATCCGCCGGAACCTACTTGCGCACCAACACTTACCCTCGACGTATCCCATATCTGCACCTGTGGCGATCCACGCAGGTAAATACCGGCATCACCATCTTTTTCTATTTTCCAATCCACATACATTTCAAAGTTGCGGTATTGTTTGGTGGTACATATATTTTCGCCTTCGCCACTGAAATTGAGCACACTGTCTTTTACATACCATCCTTTGCGCATAATATCATCCGCCTTTTGTTGTCCTTTGGCCAGTGTTTGGGCATCCATTTTGCCACGCTCTACCGGGTTGCCAACCAAACCTTTCCAGCCGGCCAGGTCCTTATTGTTAAATAGCGGCACAAGGCCGGCGTCTGCGGGCATTTCGGCAATAAACTTACGAATAGCTACTTTTTCGTAATCGCTATCGCCGCCTTTTTTTATCTGCAGCGTTTTTTCCAGCCATTGCTTTACCTCACTGCCATAAAAATTTTTATCAGACAGCCCGATATTTGAGACGTAGTTGGATACGTCATCCTTCAATTCCGGGTCGTCAAGGTATTTACTCAAATATAGCAGTGCCGGGAAGGTCTTATTATCTGCCAGTTTTTCCAGTACCAGTTTTTTCTGCGGAACGGTTTGCGCAAGCTGCATAGCATTACGCAGGTAAATCACTTTTTCATCGGCCGGGTAACCGGATTTGCTGATCGTAGCCACATAGCCGATAAGTGCCCGGTCTTTCAAACCCGGATCATTCGTTTCTTTTGCGATCGTGAACAATTCGGGTGCGGCACTTACATCAGACCATGCCGACAAAGCTGCGATAGCTGCTTGCTTGGTCGAAGCATCGCCCTGGTCGAAAGCTTTTGATATAGCAGCAAGCGACCTTTTATCACCTATGCTTGCCAGGATGTTAAAATATACCGGTTTCTTATCCGCAGCAGCTTTGCTCAGTTGCTCCAATACCACAGGGCTTTCCACCGACTTATCCTTCATCTGCCCGATCGCCGCAATAATGGCCGCAGCAATATCTGATGTTTCGGTTGCCTGGGTTGATGAAGAAAGTAAAACAAATAGTTGATTCAAATTATCTTCACCTGTCAGTTGTTTTAAGGATGCATAGGCGGCCGCGCGAACTTTAGCATCGCTGCTGTTTAGCAAGGGCATTATTACGCCTATCTTATCATGAGCACCCCGCGCAGCCAACACGTTGATAATCGCTACCTGTACATCGGCAGGCATCATGGGCAAAACGTTCGCTACTTTGGTAACAACGGTAGTTCCCTTCATTATCAGCAGTGCGTTTTGTACCGCGGCAATTTCTGTAGCATCGCCGGTTTTCATTACCTGCAGTAAATTGCTGAGGTACCTGTCCTGCCCTATTTTGCCGATGGCTGTAATTGCAGCAACCACCACTCCGTTATCCTTACTTTTCAATTGCTCTAATATTGCAGGCAATGCCGAAGCTGCTTTATTGTCGCCCAGCATTTTGAGGATGGCAGCTTTTTCCCCGTCATTAGCGATGCTTAATTCTCTAAGCCATAAAGCAGTAGTTGCCGGGTTAAGGTATGGTCCCGCAAATTTTAAAGCAGCTTCCCGGTATTGCGGATTGTTGTTCCTCGCGGCATCAATCAGCAATGGGGTGCTTTTGGCTCCCTGCATATCGGCCAGTAATTTTAAAGCCGCTGTGTGGGTCTGCTCCTGGTTAGCGAGGCCTGCTTTGGACGACAAAGTTTTAGCCAGGCGGGCCGCGATTACCACATTCTTTTTTGCCAGATTCTTGATATAGAGCAAGTATGCAGATGTGGCGTTGGTTTCATCGTAAGTAAACCCGGCTTTCTGGGCTGCGTTAGCCATCAGGTTGACAGATACCGGATCGGCTATATTAGCCAACGCATATAACGC
>JBDUDE010000237.1:0-14065 GCA_040003105.1 Mucilaginibacter sp.
AATATAAGGTCGTAATCTTGTTCATCAAGCATTTTAATAACTTCAACGCCGTTTACAGCCAGCGCCGCCCGGTAGCCAAGTTTCTCCAGCACCTTCAATATCATTTTTTGATTGATGGCATTGTCTTCGGCCACCAAAATGTTTAACGGCTTTAATATTGCAAATTCTGTACTTAAGGTATGCTGCGCACCAGGTACCTGTTGCTGGGTGGCAGCAAATGGTTGAAATTGAGCAATAATAATCTTTTCGAGGTGCAGCGGTTTAACAGGTTTTGTTAGCACTGCGGTAAATAACCCGGGGTGATGCTTCTGTGCGTCATCGCCCATTGAGCTTAATAAAATAATCGGCACCGTTTTAAACTTGTCGCGGATGGCCTTGCTCAACACAATGCCGTCCATATCGGGCATTTGCATATCAGTTATAACTACGTCGACAATAAGCCCGTTCTCAAACATACGCATGGCCTCGATACCATCAGGCGCCATCACCGGCACCAGTTGCCACTGTTCCAGCTGCAGCTGTAAAATGCGCCGGTTGGTGCTGTTATCATCAACAACCAGTACCTTTTTGCCTTTTATTGCATCCCGGTTTATTGTATTAATGCCGGTTTTTTTATCAGCACTTACCTGGCATTTTATGCTGAATTTAAAGGTTGTGCCAACATCGGGGCTGCTGGCAATTTCTATATCGCCACCCATAAGGTTTACCAGTCTTTTACAAATAGCAAGGCCGAGGCCCGAGCCGCCGTATTTGCGGGTGGTTGACGAGTCGACCTGCGAAAATGCTTCAAAAAGTTTCGGCAATTTATCGGCCGGTATCCCAATGCCGGTGTCGCGCAGTTCAAACCCAAGTTCTACCTCGTTTGCTTTTAGCCGCTTAATTAATTTTACGCCTAAATATATTTCGCCCTGGTGGGTAAATTTCATGGCATTTCCGAGCAGGTTTAACAGCACCTGGCGTAAACGCATGCTATCACCAATTAAATCAAGCGGTAAACCCGGTTCAATATGATAAATTAAATCAAGTCCAAGTTCAGCCGCTTTTCCCGAAAATAGGTCGAGCACTTCTTCCATGTGAAGGAAAAGCACGAGTTCATGCGGCGCATCCTCCATTTTGCCTGATTCAATTTTCGAGAAATCAAGAATATCGTTAATAACATTTAGCAAAGCTTCACCGCTGTGCAATATGGTCTGTGCAAATTCGCGTTGCTCATCATCCAGGCTGGTTTCGTTTAACAGAGCCGCCATGCCCAATACGCCGTTCATTGGTGTGCGTATCTCATGGCTCATGGTGGCTAAAAACACGCTTTTTGCCTGGTTGGCCTGCATTGCTTCAATACTTGCATGTTCAGCCGCCTCCCTGGCTTTCTCGGCTTCCCCGCGCGATTTGCGCTCATCCTCGGTCATCCGGGCCAGCATTTCTGTACGTTCTTCAACCTGTTTTTCAAGCTCCTGCTGGCGCTGCTGAATAGCCCTTACCCTCAGTTTAAATATGCCGTATATTATGGCAACAACTGCCAGGCAAACCAATAAAATAAACCACCATGTGTACCAAAATGGCGGCACGATAGTTATCCGCAGCGTATCTTTTACCGGCGACCATAAGCCCGCGCTGTTTTGATATTTTAGTTTAAAAACGTAATCGCCGGGCGGCAGGTTAGTGTATGATGCCGTTGTTTTGTTGCCCACAAAATTCCAGTCATTGTCAAAATTTTCCAGCTTATAGGCATATTGCTTTTTGTCTGCCGATCCATAATCAAGCGCGGCATACTCCAGCGAGAAAACCGATTGTTTGTACGATAACGTGATTGATTTGGTATCAGCAATATCGCGTTTTAAGGGCGATGGGTCGCTGCTGTTTTTTGCAATGGTTAACGGTTTGTTAAATAGTTGGAAAGAGGTTATCACTATTGGCGAAAATGCAACCGGATTTAATATTTGCTGCGGGTAAAACGCATTGAAACCATTTATGCCCCCAAAATACAACCTGCCATCCTGCGCTTTCAACGCCGAATGCGGCTTAAATTCGTCACTTTGTATGCCGTCTTCGGTGGTATAGTTCCTGAACGAATTTGTTTTGGGATTGTAAGCTGATAAACCACCGTTGGTACCTATCCACAATGTGCCAAAATTATCCTGCTGTATGGCATAAGTAATATCGCTTGGTAAGCCATTCTTTTTTGTAAAAACCGTAAAGTGCCGCGTTTCGGGGTTAAACATATCCAGCCCCGACAAAGTAGACAACCATAAGTTGCCATTGCCGTCTTCAAAAATATCGGTAACGCCGTTGTTGCTGATGCTGTTTTTTGCTTCATCATGCTGAAAGTGGGTAAACGCGCCGGTTTTACGGTCTAATAAATCGAGCCCGGCATCTGATGTGCCTATCCACAGGTTGCCCTTTTTGTCTTCGTGCATGCTGTAGATATAGTTGCTGCTTAGCCCCTTCGGATTGTTAATATCCAGCGTGTAATGTGTAAAAGTGTTAGTGTGTTTATCATAACATTCCAATCCCCCGCCAAAAACGCTTATCCACGTTTTGTTATCGCGGGTGTGTATCATGTTATAAACGTTGTTCCCGAGCAGGCTGTTAGGGTTGGCCGGGTTTTTGGCCAGGTAAGTAAACTTTTGCGTTTTTTTATTTAAAATGCTGATGCCGTTGCCCCAGGTGCCCACCCATATATCGCCGTCGTGGTCCTGGTTAATAACCAGGACATAGTTGCCGGCTATGCCGCCCGATTTGCCGGGCTTTGCCTTATAATTACTGAATGTACCATTCTCCGGGTCGAATTTATTTAACCCGCCGCCATCGGTACCTACCCAAATTTGTTTCTCCCTGTCCTGGAAAATTGCCAGCACATAATCGTTTGATAAGCTGTTGGGCGAGGAGTTGTGTCGATAAAGCGTAAAGCTGGCTGTGGTTTTTTTATACAAATTTACACCGCCGCTAAAAGCGCCCAGCCACATATTGCCCAGCCTGTCGCTACAAATTGCATAAATGGAGTTGCCGTTAATGCTATTGTTGTCAACCTCGTCATGCGCGTAGGTGTTAAACCGGTCTGTTTTTGTATCGAGAATGCAGACGCCGCCGTTTTCAGTGCCAATCCATAATTTCCCGGACGCATCTTTATTTAAACTATAAATGGTATTGCTCGAAATGGTGTTGGCCACCTTATCATCATGCTTGTATTGCTTAAACGCTTTAGTGGTTTTATCAAACAGCAAAAGGCCGTCTTCCTGCGTGCCCACCCAAAGCTCGTTTTTATTGTTTTCGGTAACGCAAATAACATTGGCAGCCAGCGCAGTTTTGCCTGCGGAGTGTTTGAGCGGGAAAGCTGTAAACGAATTGTTTTCCCGGTTGTAAAGGTTGAGGCCGCCAGAGAACGTACCCGCCCAAAGCTGGTGGTCCGAATCTTCAAATACAGTACGCACATTGTCGTCAGCAATGCTGCCGGCTTCTGCTTTATTATATACGTGGTGTTGAAATGTTTTTTTATGAATATCAAAGCAGTCCAGCCCGCCGGTTTGTGTGGCTATCCATAGCTTTCCGGCATAGTCGAATTTTACCCGGTTTAATATATTGTTAGCAAGGCTGTTGGTGTTATGTACATTGTTTATGTAACGTGTAAAGGTGCCAGTGGCGCGATTGTACATATTAAGCCCGCTTTGTGTAGCTACCCATATATTACCATCGCTGTCTTCGGCCAGGTCGGTAATCATGTTATTGCTTAGCGTTTGCTCGTTTTTGGCATCGTACCTAAACTGTGTAAACTTATAGCCGTCATACCTGTTTAAGCCGTTACGGCTGCCAATCCACATAAAGCCGCGGCTATCCTGTATAATACAATTAATATTCACCTGCGACAAGCCGTCCCTGGTGCCAAAATGTTCAAATTTGAGACTGGATTTTTGCGCAAAACCTATGTGCGGGAAAAATAAAGACAGCAAAAACGTTATGCACACAATCGTTTTCACCATGCCGAAGCCTTTCACCATTTAATTAAATTAAAATTAGGTTAATGCTTACTACGGGATAAGCAATTATTGGTCTATAATTAATTACTATCCTTTTACGTAACGGGAATGGAAAGGTTATGTTTTTGTTACATTGATAGAATTGTAAACGCGAGGAACTAAGCCGGTTAGCCGATTTTTGGGCATCACTTGCCCGCGCCTGCTTGTTTCGTCCAATATCCCCCAACTTTCGTCCAATATCCCCCATTGGAATAAGGAGTTTAAATTACTAACTTCGCAACTTCATAGCACACGTCCGTGTGCATTGTGATAAGGTTTAGGTTAAAACCCCCGAGCAGCGAGTGTAAGGGGGTTTTTATTTTATACCTGTCCAACTATAAAACACTTGTAATTCAATTTTTAAGTTTTGGGTTAAGTTCCTATCTTCCGGCAGAATAAATACCTCATGTCCAAAACCTGTAAAAACTGTGACAACGCAGTTGATGAAAATTTTTGCGACCATTGCGGCCAGTCAATTGGTACCGGCCGCATTAACATGCACTTTTTGTGGGATGAAATACAATCGCAGGTTTTAAGCTTTGATAAAGGTATTTTATACACCTCCAAACAACTGTTTTTACGTCCCGGCGAATCGATAAGGGAATATCTTGCCGGCAAACGCGTTACCCACATCAAACCCATCGCACTGGTAATTTTATTAACAGGTGTATTTGCCCTGCTTTACGGTGTCTTAGGCATCAATACACTTAACTCCGATGCCTGGAAAGGTTTGGAAGAAGGTTTCAATGAAGGCCCGAAGTCGGAACTTTCCATCGATATAAAAGCCATTAACGATTTTAAAAACAACCATATCGACTTAATTGAACTGACCCTGCTGCCCTTATATTCAATGGCATCATTTATTGTTTTTAGAAAATACAAGTACAACTTTGCCGAGCACCTGGTTTTAAACGGCTTTATAACCACACAAAAGCTGGTGGTGAACATCCTGATGCTTCCACTTTTTAGCATCTATAACAGCAACGCAGAAGTCTTCGACTGGCTGGGGGTCACAGAAATTTTTATAGGAATGCTTATAACGGTGCGCATTTACACTTCGTTTTTTAACAGGGGCAGCGTATTTATTTCCGTCTTAAAATCGGGCCTGGTTTACCTCTCTCTGTTTACCGAATATGTGTTGTTGTTCTTTATTTACCTAATAGTATTGGTTGTTATAGGAATATTCAGGGGGCATTAAAAAGGGAGCAGTGTAATAATCTCACATCTCATATCTGTTTTATATAAGTCACCTTAAAAATTGCACTTTGCTGCTGCCTTGGTATTTCAAACGGGGTACGGTAATAATTATTAAGCCCGTTACACACCAGGTAAATAAAAGATAAGGGCTTATACTCCCAACTAAAACGTGCATTTAATGAACCGTTGCGCGCATCGGTATTGTATTGGTAAAATGCAGACAACAACACTTTCGGGTTAGCCGCCAGCCGTAGCCCCGGCGCAAGGAGTTGGGTGGTTGTATTGATTTTGTTGATGCCTGTGTTTTTAAAATCGTTAAGGGTGTAGGCAAAGGTTAGCGAATAATGCGGGTCGGGCGTGTCGCGTAACGATAGGTAATAACTGTTTAAATTTCCGTTGTAATAATCACCTATGCTTAACCGTGCTTCAACACTGAACGCTGCACCCTGGTTGGTGAGCCCATAAAGTTCATAACGGTTAAAATGATAGTTACCTGCGGCGATAGCTATATTCCTCACCGGCGAAAAACTTTCCGTAAGGTATTCCCACGATGATGTAATGTTAAAATTAACTTGTGCAAGGTTGTTAAATATCAATCCAAAAGGCATCACATTCACATTAGCTTCTTGCAATTTCCCGGACGATGCCTCGTGGTAAATGTCGGCAGTAAGCTGCGGTGTAAAAAATGAAATATTTTTAGGAAACCAGTTTTTGTGTATTGTAAAGCTAACGCCTGGCTGCGTATTGATAAAATTATCCCGTGCAACATAACCGGTCTGCGCCTGATATCCTTTTGATATCACCGTTTCAAACCAATCGAACGCCAGGGTATTGGTTGAATAATTTACTTCAGTGAAAGCAGCCGAGCCATTTTGTTTGGTTAAGGTATTGCCCGACACTGAGAACATGCCCCTGATAAACAGCGGCTGGCTAACGCGCCAAAATGCATCGACGACCCCAACCGGGTTAATGTATGAGGTACGGCCCATTCCGCCAAGGTCTTCTTTCATTACGGCCATGCCGCCAAGTTGCAGTTTTTCAGTAACGTTGCGCTTGTAACGCAATACACCGAATAAGGCCCCATTTTCGGTACTGTTGCCATCCTGTTTCATCAGCAGCAGCCCGGCAGATTGTTTGCCGTCCTGGTGTACCAGCCGAAGCCCGCCTTTAATCGGCAGGGCGGCGCCGGCATCGCTGAGGCCAATCCTGCGGCTAAAAAAGGGCTGGATAATGCTGTTTTGCCCCACCGAAAACAAATTTGAATTCTCCAGGAAAAACTGTCGCTTCTCCGGGAAGAACACGCTTGAACGGCTAAGGTTTATCACCTGTACGTCGGCATCGGCCTGCGCAAAATCGGTGTTTATGGTACCCTCAAGTAAAGTATTGTTATCTATGGCGAACTTTATTTCGCCGCCCGCCTGGGGGTTGTATTTCGTTGACTTATTTGTGCTGTTGTCGGCATTAACCAAGGCATATGGTTCAAAGCGCAGGTTTGCTTTCGAATCGGGCGGGTTGATGTTGGTAACCACGCCCGCATATTCCGTCCGCGATTCATTAAACGCCATTGGCCACGCCGACCAGCCGCTTTGTTCGCCAAGCTGGCGAATGTTACGGATGAAGTTTATGCTCCATTCATTGCTGTTTTTCGGGTATCGCAGCGATGAGAAGGGCATGGCAATTTCCACAGCCCATTCGCGTTCGCCAATGTGGCTGGCTGCCTGCCAAACAGCGTCCCATTTGTAATCGAAACTGCCGTCGGCATAGCGCATTATGTCTGTCTGGGTGCCGTAAGGGGTAACGTAAAACGCCATCACCGGCAGGCGCGGGTCTTTAAACGGGTCAAACAGTACCTCAAAAAGGTCATTATCGGTAAAGCCAAAATCGCGCCGCATGTTTTGCACCTGCAGCCCCTTCTTCCCCGGCGGGAAACTGCACTTAGCGAATATGTAGACATTGGTGTTATCGTACAAAATTTTTACTTGAGTACCATAAGTCGCTGTATCACCCTGTTTAGGGTACGCCACAGTAAAATGGCCCGCCACTGCTGATTTTTGCCAGGCCGGTTCGTTATCCAGGCCGTCTATAGTTATTTTATCTTCAGTAAACTCGGCCCTTATGTGCGGCCTTTTTGCTTCAGGCAGCGGCGGAAATATTTGCTGGGCAAATGCATACGATACCAGGAAGAATACCGTAATAAATGTCTTGAACAGAATTTTCATCCCCAAATAAAAGAAGGAAAAAACTTGCGTTTCTATAATTTAGACGGACTAATAGTACCGCGCCTTCAATAACGTTTTTCTCACCTTAAACTAAATCAATCATCTTCACCATCATTAATATAGCCTTGTTAAATCGATAAAAGACTCCGTGCTCCTTTGTTTTTTCCTCTCCGCGTCTTTGTGGTTGAAATTAACAGATGTTTTTTAACGGTTTGCAAATGCCATTTAGTCGAAAAAGTTGGCATCGGGTGCATATTATTATCATTTTTGTGATTGATGACAAATCAACAGCCCGGATATAAGCAAGTATTACGTCACCTTTTATTTTGGGTGGCATACGTTGTGTACCAGGCTATTCACCAGGGTTGGAGCGACGGCGACGAGTTTTCGTTTTCGCTGGGGCACCAGTTTTTAACGGACGTCCCTACTGCCATTTTGCTTACCTATATAAACCTGTATGTATTGATGCCCGCCTATTTTTATAAGCAGCGATATGTTGCGTACATAGTTTCACTTGCGCTTTTATTGCTCGCAGACGGTTTGCTGGAACGCTTTTCGGGCTGGTATATATGGGTGCCATGGGATAAAACACACGACCCGGCAGCCTATGCAACCGAAAACAAAAATTTTTGGATACCTGTAAAAATAGCCCGTAATGCGGTTGAGGATTTTTTCGTAGTAGTGCTTACTATGGTAATTAAACTGATGCGCAATACTTACCAGCACGAGAAAAAGGTCCGGGCAATAGAGCAGGAAAAATTTTCGGCCGAGATGGGATTGCTGAAAGCGCAGATAAACCCGCACTTCTTTTTCAATACGCTCAACAGCCTGTACGCGTTAACACTAAAAGGTTCAGAACAGGCATCAAACGTGGTGCTCCGGCTATCGGATTTAATGCACTACATGCTTTATGACGCCAATGCCAACAAGGTGCTGCTTCGCGATGAAATAAAGCACCTTGAAAACTATATCGGTATTGAGCAAATGCGCTTTGCCGACCGGCTTGAGCTATCTTTTCAATATTCGGGCGATATCGAGGGCAAGATGATTGCCCCCCTGTTGCTGCTGCCCTTTGTTGAAAATGCTTTCAAACATGGCATTAGCGACGATGCCGGGTGGATAACTATCAGCCTTAAAGTTACCGGCAACAGGCTATTTTTAAAGGTTGATAATAGCTGCCCTGCAAAGGCGCGGCCCGCAACCGGCGGGCTTGGCCTCAGCAATGTAAACCGGCGGCTTGCATTGTTGTATCCAGGCAAATACGACCTTACCATTAGCCCCAGTCATGATTTTTTTGAAGTAGATTTAAAGCTGGATTTATGAAAAAAATCAACTGCATTATTGCCGATGACGAAGCGCTGGCCCGGGAGATAATTGAAAGCCACGCGAAAAAAATAAGCGGCCTTAACATAATTGCCACCTGCACCAATGGCGCCGATGTGTTTAATTCGCTGAAAAGCAGCCCGGTAGATTTGCTTTTTTTAGATATCCAAATGCCGTACTTAACCGGTATTGAGTTACTGCGGACATTGAAAAATCCACCGCCGGTTATTATTACTACCGCCTATCGTGAGTTTGCTTTGGAAGGATATCAACTGAATGTAATCGACTACCTTTTGAAGCCCATTTCTTTCGAGCGATTTCTAAAAGCAATAGATAAGTACCAACGATGGACAAACACAGATGATAAAGGAGTAAACCCAGCACCAATCCAGGAAATAAAAACAGGCGACAATGCATTCATCTACATAAAATGCGACAAAAAAATGCTGAAAGTGATGCTGAAGGATATCTTGTATATCGAAGGGCTTAAGGATTACGTAAAAATCCATGCCACCGATAAGTCAATTGTAACTTACCAAACGCTTACCTACTTTGAAGAAACCCTGCCTGCCGATAGCTTTATGCGCGTTCACCGGTCATACATTATCTCGTTAACTCATATCGATGCGTATTCATCCGCTCAAATTGAAATAGGCAAAGCGGCAATACCAATAGGCAACACCTTTGCGCGCGAGGTGACAAGAAAGTTGCAGGGGTGAAGGAGTTTAATGTAAATGGTGGCGGCGTTGTTGATGCCCGTTTAGCTGTGTACAATACCTCTTTTTTATTTCATACATATATGCCATGTAAAACATTATCTTTATCTTGAAACGAACTTTACATGAATAAACTTCAAAAATTGCTGGTTAGTCCTTCCCGCGTTTATGGCTGGAGTGTTGTTAGTTTCCTGGTAATATTATGTGCAGGGATACCCATTTTAAATTTCGATAACAAAGGGCAGGTGCCATTTACCCATTTTTTTATTGTGTTTGCAATTTATATGGTGGTGCTGCTTGCGCTTAGTATACTCACTACTATCATTTACTGGGCGTGGTTTAAAAAATATTGGTACATCAATATAATTGTCGCTGCAGGTTCGGCTTATGTTATTGATTTATACCTGTTAGGCGGCCTGTTAAGCGGCGAGTAAACATTTTGTTAACACTGGCGTTAAGTGTTCAGTAAAAGCCGTAAGTTTAAATAAAATACCGGCCGCCCGGTTACTATGCCCAACGAAAACCCGCTACCACCCAAAATAAAAAGAGAACTGAGTTACGCCGAAAAGGTTTGGTATGCGGTAGGCATTGTTGCCGTGGTGGCCATCCTGATATTAATAGCACGGGTGGCTTTTGGTATTTTGCTGATGGCGCTGGCCGGCTGCCTTATTTCGGTTTATTTTCATGGCCTGGGCGATATTATTGAACGCAAAACAAAGTGGCGCCGCTGGGTATGTATGCTTATTTCTATAGGCGGGTCATTTATAATTTTAGGGTTTTTATTTTGGTTTATGGGCAGCAAAATACAAGCCCAGGTATCCCAATTGAGCGATACTTTACCGCATACCATCAGCAATGCCAAACTGAAGCTTGCTGAAACGCCTTTGGGCCGAAAAGTACTGGAAGCCACATCCGGCGGAAATTCTGACAAGATTTTTGCCACTGCTGGCAAGTTTTTCAGCACCAGCTTCGGCATATTGGGCAACATGTACATCATTTTGTTTTTGGGGATATTCTTTACTGCGAACCCTTCCCTTTATAAAGACGGATTAATACTGCTTATCCCACCCAATCAAAAAGATTTAGCGCGCAACATCATCAACCGCACCAGTTTATCGCTTAAAGGCTGGTTAAAAGGTACTATGATATCAATGGTATTGTTAAGCATTTTAATGCCCATCGGTTTAAGCATAATGGGTATCCCGCTGGCATTGGTATTGGGCCTTTTGGCGGGCATCCTGGTAATTGTACCGAATTTTGGCTCACTGGCGGCAATGATACCCGGCGTGCTGCTGGCCCTTACCATAGGTACTGATACCGCCATAATTGTGGCGCTTATTTACATTGGTGTGCAAACATTGGTGCAAAATATAATCGCGCCGATAATTCAGAAAAAGATGATAAATATGCCGCCGGCATTAACAATTATAGGTCAGCTGGTGATGGGTGTGCTTGGCGGCGCAATGGGTATAATTATGGCAATGCCGGCCCTGGCCGTAATGATGATTTTTGTTGATGAGATGTACGTGAAAAGAATTAACCCGGAGTGAGGAGCCCAAAGGCTTTAGTCGAAAGTCAGAAGTCTTTGTTTTGACTTTCGACTAAGTACTCAAGACTTAGGACTTTTCCCCAGCTACATCCTTAAACGCAGCGAAACTGACCTGCCAAGCGCCTGCACCAGGTCCGGGTCTAACGATTTTTGTTCGTCTTTTTGCACCCAAACGCGTTGGTCATTCTTTATCAAAGCAATCTTTTCGCCGTTTACAATCAATTGTAATTCAGTGGTATACTGGTTAATTATCTTACTGTCTATTATCTGGTAAACGTAATCCTGGTCGTTGTAAGTTATACGCAGTGGCAATCCCATATTCTAATCCTCGGCAGTAAAGATAACTTTTAATGGCAATTATCCTTGTAAATTATAACATTGAATATTCGATTTGCGCCGAAAAATGCTGAATTATACCCACAAAAAATACCCTTGTTCCAACTTGTTTCAACATGTACAGGCCCTGAATTGTTTTCCATGATCCTATCGCCTTAATTTGATAAATAAACCAACCTGATTAATGGAAACACTTACCAAAACCGGTCGCATTTTTTATGGCATTATGATAGCCTGCCTTGGCGCACAGCAAATTCCCTATGCCGATTTCAGGCCGGTGATATTCCCGCCATGGTCCACTACAATGCCTGGCCTGGCCGTTTTAGCCTATCTTTCAAGCGCATTACTGATACTGTGCGGACTTGCCATCATCTTTGAAAAAAAGGCCCGCGAGGTATCGTTGATTTTGGGTGGCGTGTTTTTGTTGCTGATGCTGCTTGCCCAGGTTCCGTTTGAACTGATAAAAGACCCTTATTACAAGCACTTGGGTGTGTGGAGCAACACGTTGAAAGAATTGGTGTTTGGCGGCGGAGCCTTTGCCGTTGCCGGCATGTATCCGGGCAGCGAAAAAGAGGGTGGGCTAATGCGGTTTTTGGACAAGTTTATCCCTTTTGCCGGAACTTTCATGTCAATCACCATGATATTATTCGGCATCGATCATTTTCTTTATGTAGATTTTGTGGTGAAATTGATGCCGGCATGGATTCCCGGCCCGTTTTTCTGGACCTATTTTGCCGGTGTTGCGCTTATTGGCGCGGGTATTACCATAATCCTGAAAATAAAGCTGATATTATCGGCTGTTCTGTTGGGTGTAATGATTTTTCTGTGGTTTATCGTCCTGCACATCCCACGCGCTTTAGCCGACCCATACGGCGCCCAGGGAAACGAATTAACCAGTGTATTTGAAGCCCTGGGTTTTAGCGGGATTGCCTTTATGGTTGCAGGCGGATACAACAATTGGAAGCGGGTGAAATAGCTGCCAATTGTTATGAATTATAATAAGGGGTAAACGGTTGCTTTGATACCGTAATGTAAATCTTTAGGCACAAAATGGCGTGCTCAAAATGCAACGCATCCGCACATCTTTAATCCGCACACCAGGAGCTTATTCGGCCTTTTTTTCGGTATGGCTAACGTAGTAAAACACGATGCCCACAAACGTGAAGATGATGCCAATAAATAATGGCCATTTAGCCGTCATACCGCTACCGCCGATGGTCATTGAGTCAGAATCAACCGGGTTTACTACATCTTTGTAGTAAACTATTAAACCGATAGTGATAATAATGCCAATTATAATAAGAAATACGCTAACTATTTTCATAATACTTTTTGTTAACAAAGCTGCCGCGCAGCGGCGGTAAAGTTAGGATTATTTTGAATTTTTTTATCCCGAAAAAAAATTATTTGAAGACGACTGCGGTATTTAAAAACACTTAAGCATAGGCGAAACTTAAAAAATGCACGCTGCGTATACATAGCCATATAAATTAAAGGACTATGTACACGCATCCCGAAATTGAAGAGATTTTAAACGGCACAGGCACGGAGTTTTTTACACCGAATGCTGTGATGTTGCGAAATGCGGAAGCCCTTTTAAATTACATCGATGATATTAACCTGGAGCGTACCGGCAAATTTGAACAAACTCCCGCCGAAAGCCTCTACCTTTTATGGACTGCGGAGGATATGGAGTTTCATTTGGAATGCCTGCATGATGGCCGCATTTTATACACCTTCCGTAAAGGCGGTTATGGCAGGGGCAATGGCTGTGTTACTATCGATAAGTTTATCCCAATTTTGCAGGATTACCTGCTGATGAGCATCTGGTAATATTTACCGGAAAGCTTTTTACTTCGACGTCCACTTAAACCATTTGATGCCCATAAAGGCAAATACAATGGTGTAACCAAATGTAACCAGCAAAGCCATCGATGCTTCATTGTTCCAATTGGCAGGCTCCATACCTACCGCCAGGATGGTTTTTACTGTACCGTAAGGCGACCATACAATAACGTCATGGAGTATTTTACCACCCACCCCTTCCGCCAAAAGTATTTCCCCAATCATGCCCGACATGATAAACACAAAGTATATCAGCCTGCTGGTGGCATTAACCGTTTCCGGATTCCGTATACCGCCAACAATAGCCTGACCAACACTTAAATAAACCAGCCCGCCTGCAATTGAAGTAAGGTAAGTTAATACATACGCACCGACCGTGAGCTTTATTCCGTCAAATTCGTAGCCTGTGATAAATACAAAAGTTGCAATCAAAAATATCATGCCCAATTGTACCATTATTCTACTACCCATAATTGTCCATGCGGGCAATGGACCTACACGGAGGCGTTGAAAAATTCCTTTTTCACGGTCACGGGCTATGCTGTTCGAATACCCCATCAAGCCGGTGGCTATTAAACCAATAGCAATGCTGTTTGACAACACAAACGGGCCACCATACTTCGGGATGTAGACTTTCCATGATATCAGTATAATCACCGGCACAATTAACGTTAATATCACCGCCCGCCGGTTACGCCATTGGGTAGTAAAATCTGCACGCAACAGGGTTTTTAATATGGTTGATGTTTTTGGTATCGAAGTTTCCATAGGGAATTAGTGAGTTAGTGAATTGGTGATTGATGGGACATTATTCCCGTACAGCTTTTCCTGTTAGCGCAATAAAAACATCTTCCAGGGTTATTTTCCCCC
>JBDUDE010000491.1:0-4145 GCA_040003105.1 Mucilaginibacter sp.
AAATCCGGATCGCCGGCCGTACCTGTTGACAGCATCGTTCCCGGTTTATTGTTATCAATACGCTGCAGGTAGCTTTGTATGTTGTGCGATATCAGATCTTCAGCTACATCAAAACCAGTATTATTACCTTTAAGGTAGTTTATGGCTTTGTAATTGTCCTTAAACATCATGGCGTTAAGGTTTTCATCGTATTTGCCGGGTATACCGTCGCCTACAGTCTCCTGCCCTATCAGTTGCAATTTGGCATCTTTTTTAAAGCTAAGGTTAAGCGCCACGTCCTCGCTTACCACTTTATCCTTCAGCATTTTAATGGGCTGATGATTTTCAATAACCTGCACCTGGTCAACAACACCATGCGGAATGGTGTTGGTGGCAATGTTATATTTATCATCAAGCAGGTTATCGCCGCCTATATAAAGGTTCGATATCGCCTTGCCGTTGTATGATATTTTACCATCCGCAGCAACCTGCACGCCCGGAAGTTTTTTTATCACATCGCCAATTACCCTATCCTGCGGGCTGCTGTAGTCGGATACCTTGTAGCCGGTAGTGTCGCCGTTGGTTTTTAGAAACGGCCGTGTATTTTTTATGATAACACCCTGCAATTGGTTTACTGCCATGGCCAATGTAAAATTGCAGGGCGCGGTAAAGTCCGTTAGCGCTTTAGCCTGTTTGCTAAAACCAATACAGCTCACTTCAACCTTTAAACCGTCTTTACCTGCATTCAAGGGTAAATTAAGCGTAAACTGGCCATTGGTGCCGCTCATTGTGTATGCAATTATGGCGCTGCCGGGGCCTTTTAAATTTATACTGGCGTAAGGTATCCCTTTGCCTGTGCTGTCCTTAACGCTTCCCTTTATGGCTTGGGCAAGGCCCGAAAAGGCAAGCAGTGTAAACAAAAGCGCCGGCAGCGCAAATTTGAAGCTGCTCATCATTTCTTTTCGGGCAATTCAATAGGGTTATTAATAACCGGGCCAGGTCCAATTCTGAGTTTAATAACCGGCTGGGGGCCGCCACCACCCTGTACGCCCATACCTGCCCCAGCCATTGCCGATTGCGTAAAAGCATCCGGGTCTTTCCGCATCGCTTCGCGCAGGTTGGTATACTCCCTATCGGTAGTTTTTATGGCACCCTCGGGCAATTGTATCACGTTAGGGTCGCCGTCGTCAGCGCCGCCTATCGTTACAATGGTAAGGCCCGGAGTAGATGGAGCACCATCCGCAGCATCTGCAACCGGCGAAGTTTTGGTAATATCTTCTACCCCGTCAAATTTAAACACCACTTCGTTTTTGGTATCGCGTGCATCTACAATCACACCCGGTAAGCCATTTAACTTCCATGGGCCGGTATGAAATGGCAGGTCGGGGCAAAACCAGGCAATGTAATCGCGGCCTTTAAAATGGGTAGTGGCCTGCTGGCAATGCAGGCCGCCGAATGTTGCGGTATCGCTGTTGATTTTCCAGTTAATGGATGGCAGCGGTTCTTCAATTAAATAACTGTTTATCAGTTTTTCTCTCCGCACTAATTTTCCATTACCTGCAAACTGGTAGTATTCGGTGCTCGATCCCGAATTTTTGCCCCGGTTTATTCTTATGTTACCATTACCACCATTGGCGACCATTTGCTCCTGTATTTGTTTTTTCATTAAGGCATCGGCCATTTTTTTGTCGTAGCTTTTGTAGGCGCTTGAGTGGCTGCCTAAGAACAAAATCATTTTTTCAGTATAAGGCTCGGCCCGGTTGGCAGTATCCCGCAGGTGCGAAAAATTGTAATGAACAATGGCCTGTGCCCGTTCGGGGCTTTGCTGTGCCATGCACCTGGTATACAGCAGGCTAAAGGCAACAATGAGAAGAAAAGTTGAGATGATAGGTTTCATAATCTTTAAATTTTACCCAATTGTAAGCCAGGCCGGCGATTTGCTAAAAACTTAGGTGCAAACACCTGTTTTTAAGTTATGAAAGCTGATTATTTGTTATCCGGCATTTCAATGTCGTAGCTAAGGAACCCATAACTTGTCCCTAAAGCCCCATCTAAATCCTCTCCGCTGGTTAGCGGAAGGACTTAAAAAAAAATAAACGCCGGCGAAGTTGAAGTCTCTCCGCTAACTAGCGGAGGAGATTTAGAGAGGGCTATTATCCGGCATTTCAAAAAACCGGGGTTTAGCACCTTAAATAGTTAATAGGCACCACATATTTTCAGGCTGCTGTAATTAGTATTACCTTAGTTTAATATGTTGCGAATCAAAAGAAATCAGCTGGTAGAAATAGTGTTGCACATACTGTTTTGGGCAGCCATATTTTACACTACCGGGAACTCGGCCAAGCATTTCCAGGTAGTCAGGCAGGTTGTGAACGGTAAGACTGAGCAGATCATAACTATCAAAACCGCTTACACGCAGTCGTTTTTAACATTATGTATGCTGATGCTTTTATTTTACAGTGTTGCACTCTGGCTGTTAAAGAAAGCGATGAAGTTTAACAGCAGCATGGTGCGCGTAGCCGCTGTATTAGGCTGGACGGCATTTATATTCATGCTCGATTATGCACTTACACTAATTTTTGTTTCGCCTGCTTCCGATATTTTAAAGATGGACGCAGCATCGACTACTACCGCCATTCTAAACTTCAGTGATACATCGCATGATCCCGTGATTTTTAAGCGCTTCGGGCTTTTCCAGGTTACACATGTCATTACTTTTCTTTCGATGCTCGGCATCGCGATAGCTTACTTTTTTTCGAAAGAATGGATCAAAAGCGATTTACTCCGCAAACAAATGGAAGCCAGCCAACTTAGTACGGAGATAAAGTTCCTGAAATCGCAAATTAATCCGCACTTTTTGTTTAACACGCTCAACAACCTGTTTTCGATGGCGCAGGATAAGGAGAATGATGAACTGGCCGACGGCATTTCGAAACTATCGGGTATGATGCGGTATATGATTTATGAGAGCAACGCCGAAACCGTGCCACTAAAAAATGAGGTAGAATATATTAAAAGCTGCATTGCGTTAAATAAACTGCGCTACGCCGATCATGAAGCGATCGTTGATTTTCGTTACAGTGAGCTGGCACCCGATTTATTTATAGCGCCGATGATATTTATCCCTTTTGTTGAAAATGCTTTTAAGCATGGCGTAACCATTAATAACACGTCGTTTATTGATATCGCGATAGCAGTTAAGGATAAAGAATTGCTATTTACCTGCGTAAACAAAAACTATAGCTTTATTAAAAAAATGGTTGACGATAAAAGCGGTATTGGCTTAGAGAACGTAAAGCGCAGGCTTGATCTGCTTTACCCCGGCAAACATGAGTTGCTGATAAAAAATGACGAAGAAAAGTTTAGGGTCGAGTTAAAAATAAATTTAAGCGAATGAATTGTATTGCCATTGACGACGAACCAAAGGCTTTGGAAGTGATAGAGCGCTATTGCGCAAAAAGCGGCATTTTAACCCTGCAGGCATCTTTTCGCGAGCCCATTAAGGCCATTGAGTTTTTGAACCGCACCGGCACCGACCTTGTTTTTTTAGATATAAACATGCCGGGTATTAACGGCATCGAGTTGTTTTCATCACTTGCGGTTAAGCCCATGGTTGTATTTACTACCGCTTATAGCGATTACGCGGTTGAAAGCTATAATCTCAATGCTATTGATTACCTGCTTAAACCCATAACATTCGAGCGTTTTTTAACTGCCGTTAATAAAGCCTTAAGCCTGCATTCGTTAAAAAACAACCCGCAGCGCAAGGACGAGCAACCGGAATATGCATTTGTGAAAAGCGGCCCGCAAACCTACCAGGTAAAAATTGCCGACATTTTGTATTTGGAGAAAGACGGCAACTATATTTCGATTATACTGAAAGATAAAAAAATTCTCATCCGCCAAAATATGGCCGATATTTTTGAGGTGATACCTGCGCAAAATTTTGTCCGGGTGCATAAATCGTTCGTGGTGGCTATCAGGCATATTAGTATGGTTGAAAATCACCAGGTGGTTATTGCGGGGCATAAAATACCAATTGGCAGTACTTACAGGGATGAGATGAAGGCGAGGCTGGGATTGGTTTAACCATAGAGACACAATACTTTGTGTCTTCCGCATGCAAATAGGCCATTGCGCACACCCCTGGCCGGGATGGGGGGGGT
>JBDUDE010000865.1:0-4139 GCA_040003105.1 Mucilaginibacter sp.
TTCAATATTGGCTACCGAAACAAGTATTTGCACAACACACTATTACATGGCTCGCGGCTCGTCAGCAGGAGGGGCGCAACGGCTTAGCTGTCTCGGTGAACAATTAGCTTCATTAAGAAGCGCAGAAAGCCGGATGCAGGCGTTTGACCGGCAATATCCAACCGATATTGTAAGGGCGCTGATGGAGAAATCAAAGATTTACTCGGCTGTTGTGAGAGAAGGAAGTTGTAATTAGGGAGTGGTTAGCGGTTGATAGATAGATTAGGGAAGGCGGGTGGCAGCAGTGCAGGTGAAGGTAATAAATTAAAACAAGCTTGCCTGCTGCACATCCTGTCCTTGTAATTCGTATTCGTAAGCGCGGATGAGGGCAATAATTTCAGCCCCATATTGCGCCGCTTTTTGCGGGCCAACACCTTTAATAGCACTTAATGTTTTAAGCACCGGCGGTAGTTTTTCGGCTATGGTCTCCAGTGTTTTTTCGGATAATACCATGTTGGGCATTATGTTTTGTTTAATAGCAACCGCATCTCGCCAGGTTAACAACTGGTCCAAAAGCTTTTCGTTGGGTTTGGCGTTCAATACTTTCAGGTACGCACCGAATTTGTTGCCTGTCAAAGACTTTTTCAAATTGAGGTAAACATCGGTGGTAAAATCAGACCCGGAAAAATGCTCCATCAGCGTAATGCGCGCCAAAGCCCAATTAATCAACTGGTCGGCTTTGGCTGCTTTTTCTTTTGATTGACCTATAAATGCGGGTAGTTGGATATGCAAATTTTCTACCGTTCCTTGTAGTTTACCGAGAAAATAGGCGGCGGCTGTTTTCACGCGGTCGCTATCGTGTGCGGATAGCTTTCGTACAAATTTCTCGGCCACGTCAATTATTACGGGCTCGATGTTTGGCACAATTTCTTCAAAGCCCTTGGATTTTCTTTTTAGACCGCCAAAATCAAACAGTTCGGCCAGTAAAAATTGCCGGTAGAGCTCGCGGTCACGTTCCAGGCTTTCCGCATCGGGCCGCAGCAGTTTTGCCAGTTCGTTAAAACGACCAACTGCCGGGTCGCCAATAATATTATTTGCCGTAATGGGATTACGCAGTATCATACCTGTCAACGTACGGCAGCGGCTTAGGGCCACATAGGTTTGACCATGGGTAAAGGCCTCGCTCACATCAATAACAGCCCTGTCGAATGTCAGACCCTGGCTTTTATGAATGGTGATGGCCCAGGCCAGTTTTAACGGTATTTGGGCAAAGCTACCGGCGGTGGTTTCGTTAATCTGTTGCTCTTCCACCTGGTACTTAACATTCGTCCATTCAACCGCCTGCACTGTTATTTCTTTGCTCGCGCCGCATTGTACAAAAACAGTATCCGCTTCCAGCTTCGTAACTGTGCCGATTTTTCCATTATAGTAAAGTTTCTCAGACGAGCCGTCGTTTTTTACAAACATCACCTGTGCGCCAACCTTTAGCTTAAGGCCGGTTTCGGTAGGGTAGGCGTCTTTGGGAAATTCGCCTCTAATCGTTGCGGTAAATTCAAATTCTTCTCCTTCCAACACTTCAACAAACTCGTTGTTAACTTGCTGTGCAATCCCGTTATGGGTAGTTAATGTAATATAAGGTTCATCAGCGGTAGGATGGAAGCCCGGCTGATACCGGGCGTTTAGCAATTTCAGGCTCTTTTCAGATATCGTTTGGTTGCGTACCTCATTTAAAATATCTACAAACGCCTGCTCTTTCTGACGGTAAACATGGTCGAGCTCAATGCGTACGTAAGGCGCCTTTTGCATAACTATGCTGCTGAAAAAATACGGGGTCGAATAATACTTGCTCAACATTATCCACTCTTCATCCCGGATAATAGGGCTAAGCTGTGAAAGGTCACCGATGAGCAGCAATTGGACCCCGCCAAAGGGGGCGGGGCATTCTTTTATATTGCGTAGTATTAAGTCCACCTGGTCCAGCACATCGGGCCGCACCATACTTATCTCGTCAATAATAAGTAATTCCAGGCTTTCGAGCAGATCTCGCTTCTCGGCGCTATAATACGCGTCCGGCTTTGTATTTCCTGAGGGGATAATTGGTCCGAAGGGAATTTGAAACAGCGAATGAATGGTCATACCGCCCGCGTTAATGGCAGCAACACCAGTAGGGGCAACAACGGCCAGTTTCTTTTTACAATCCTGCCTTACCTGCTGAAGAAAGGTAGTTTTACCCGTGCCCGCTTTACCAGTAAGGAAAACCACTGTATTGGTTGATTCCACATAGTCGAAGGCTAATTGCATTACCGGGTTCATCGGCGTAAAGTTATACTAATATTTTTAGTTTTGCTTCGATTTTTTTAACAACAAGTCAAACTTTTCGACATTATTTGTTTAGATGTTTAATCGGGGGTAAGCTGGATAAACACAAATAAAACTTTATTTTTATTTCAAATATATCAACCTGTTATGGCCGCAACGAGAAATTATTATTGTATTAGAACATTGACGGTCATAATTTCAATTGCATGCTGCTGCCCTCTGCTTTACGGCCAAACAAAAGATGTAGCCATTAAAAGCATTCGCGAAACAGTACGAAAAATCAACATCGATAAAACATTGAAAACTGTTAAACTCGAAAATGAACAGATTACCGACCAAATGCCCGATGGAGGCTGTTCGCTAACGGGCTATATTAAAGGATCAACAATCTGCAAGATGGATTTTTGGGCTGGCTTTTCCAATTGTATCCGACAGTATAGCCTTTATCTAAATAACAAGGGAGAGCATGTTTTTATTTACGAAACGGAGCGCGATTTTCCGAAGAACAAACAAGGCGGGCTAGATTATAATAAAACTGTACCCGCCTTTGAAGGCAGATACTATTTACAAAACGGCAAAACAATTGATGTTAAATTGAAAGGCAAAAAGCGCATGGGTGAAAACCCTTTAGCCAAAGACATATCTGATTTGTTATCGAATGTAGAATCGTACAAAAAACTTTTATCCGGCCAGATAAAAAGGTAATACTTATAACGAAAAACAGCACTGTAAAACTACCGAAGCACAGGCTTTATATCAATTACCGGTGTCTGGTCGAGCGCTTCCAATCCCGCTACCCTTATAATGCCGTTCGTCGATATAGTAATAATCGTTACGGGGTGGATACCAATAGGGTTAGGCCTTGCCGGCGATCTTGTTGAAAAAACACCCACCACCGGCGCATCGAGGTTATTGCGTGGATAACATTTGATCACACTTCTATCAGCCGCGTGGAGCCAGGTTAGCAGCAAAATCTCGGCGCCTGGTTTTAAATCTTTAATCCCTTCTATAAATTCCGGGTAAATTATTACTTCTGCATCCGGCGCATTTTCATTGCCCTGTAGCGGGCAATCTTCAATAGTTTTTAATACCGAGTTTATCTTGCCGATATATTTTATTGTTTCGTCCATAATTTATTTAACAAAACGCCTTTCACAAAAATTCAACAAAGCGTACCTGATTTTCAAAATCTAAATTTAGCATATCCAATTTTACGGTGAAATAACATGAAAAAAGATACCCCGTTACCGGAGTACCTTTTTCGTGATTAATTAAGGATTATAAGTTTCATATTTAGTGACTACCAAAATCACCAACCTGATACGTGCCAGCCGGTTGACGGAAAGCTATATTAATACGGTTGTAACTGTTAATGGTATTAACTGCTACGGTTAAATCAACCAGTTCCTCTTCGGTAAACTGGCTATGTGCTTGTTCAAAAACCTCGTCAGACACGCTGCCGTTTGTTAATTTGGTAACAGCCTCGGCCCAGGTCAGTGCAGCCCGTTCACGGTCGGTATAAAAAGGTGCCTCGCGCCATGCATCCAAAACGTAAAGGCGTTGCTCCGTTTCGCCTTGTACGCGTAAATCTTTTGAATGCATATCCAGGCAAAATGCGCATCCATTGATTTGCGACACCCGATAGTAAATCAAATTTAAAAGCGGCTGCTCAATTGGTGATTTAGCCAGGTAACTGCCCAGGCCGTACATAGCTTTGATTGCGTTCTGTCCTTTTTCAAAAAAATTAATTCTTGCTTCCATTTTAGTAATGTTTATTTTGTTATTTATACCCCAATGATGGATGAGATCTTCGGAAATGGACATTTTGGTTGATTTTTTTT
>JBDUDE010000853.1:0-4133 GCA_040003105.1 Mucilaginibacter sp.
CCCCAAAGCAATCCATTTGCCGCAGGGAACTGATTTGATACTTTATTGCCAATAATTTGAAAACACGTATACTGTTTAGTTTACTGGTATTAGCAATGCTTGCTGCACACGGAGCGGGCATTAAGGCCGGTACTAATGCAAATCTTAGCTCAATAACGCTTAACCCGGCATCGTTGCTAACCCAAACCGGTAGTTCAGCTACCCTGGTTACTTATACTACCTCGGTAGACCCATCGGCTACATCTGTAACCCAGAGCGCCGTTACTGCCGACCCTGGTGCAACGATGACCGTAAATGGCGCCCCGGTAGCATCCGGAACCGCCTCGGGAAGTATCACGCTTAATGCAAGTGGCACAACTACCATTACCACTATTGTTACGGCTACGGGCGGCAATACCCGTACTTACAAGATTGTTATCAGCAAAAACGGCTCTACCATCGCAACGCTCCAAAGCATAAGTATAAGCCCTGCAGCTGCACTTATAGGCAATGGCACCGTCGGTACCACTACAACTTATACTACCTCTGTCGATCCATCGGTTACCTCGGTAACGGAAACCGCCGTTACTAACGATGCCACTGCAACAATTACCGTAAACGGCAGCGCCGTGGCATCAGGCACGCCGTCTGGCAGCATTGCATTGAATGCAACTGGAACCACTACAATTACAACCGTAGTTACAGCGGCCGCCGGCAATACCCGTACCTACAAAATCATCATCAGCAAAAATGGCTCAAATATAGCAACCCTTAAAGGCTTAAGTATCAGCCCGGCTGCTTTGCTTACAAATACAGGCACAAGCGGTTCTGTAACTACTTATACTACCTCTGTTGATGCAGCCGTTACAAGTGTAACTCAAACGGCAACTACTAACGACGCCAATGCAACCATGACGGTAAACGGCACACTGGTAGCATCGGGAGTCGCCTCTGGCGGTATTGCACTTAACGCAAGCGGCACCACTACCATTACCACAGTAGTTACCGCCCCTGCCGGAAATACCCGGACATATAAAATCATTATCAGTAAAAACGGATCGAGCATAGCAACCCTTAAAAGCATAAAAATAGCCCCGGCTGCTTTGCTTACCTTTGCTGGTAGTGCCGGCACTATTACTACTTATACTACTTCAGTAGATCCATCAGTTACCAGTATAAAGCAAACGGCTGTTATTGCCGATGCCAGTGCGACGATGACGGTAAACGGTGTTCCGGTGGCATCAGCAACGGCTTCGGGCAATATTGCACTTAACGCAAGCGGTACTACTACTGTTACTACCGTAGTGACCGCCGCCGCGGGAAATACTCATACCTATCAAATCATTATCAGTAAAAATGGTTCAAGCATAGCAACGCTCAAAAGCATAAGTTTAACCCCGGCATCTGTGTTAACCAATGCCGGTACGGCTGGAACCACCACTACTTACACTACCATTGTAAGCGTTGCAGTTACCAGCGTAACGCAAACAGCTGTTACCACCGATGCCAAAGCGACGATGACCGTAAACGGCGTTCCTGTAGCATCGGGAGTGGCTTCGGGCAGTATTGCGCTTAATCCTAGTCCTAGTGGCACTACTACCATCACAACGGTAGTTACGGCGCCCGCGGGCAATACCCACACCTATCAAATTATTATAAGCTATAATAACCCCATTGCCACCACCTGGACCGGCGCTGCGGGTACTTTGTGGAGCAATGCAGCCAACTGGACATCTGGCGTACCGGCGCCTACTACAGATGTTACGATACCAGCAACAGCTAACCACCCTGTTTTAGATGTCAGCTCAAAATGTAATTCATTAACCATTGATGGCAATACAACCGTTACGATAAACAATCCTTTAACAATAACCGGCGTTTTAAACGTTCATCAGCCTTATACCCTGATACTGGCCGGCAACAACACAACGGATGTTGGCGGCTTGCTAACCATTGGAGTTTCAGCAACTGTTAATGTTTCGGGAACATCCGTTTTAACGCTTGATAATTCACTTATTTTCAGCAACAATGCTACCCTGGTTAATAACAGCAAAGTGATTACCAAAGCTAACTGCGTAATCACATTTAACGGGGGCACAAATCCATGTAAATTAATTAACAATGGTGTATTTACAGCTACGACAACTTACTTTGAACTAACCGATGGCACTTCAATCACCAATACAGGCACGCTAACTGCCAATGCGGCATCAGAGTTTACTTTAGGCGACAAAAATTCAAGCATCATAAATTCAGGCACATTTAATGCGGGGAGCCCCGGTTCAAAATGCAGCATTATGATAACCGGGTTAAATTCTTCCATTAACAATTCGGGTAATTTTATCCTTGGCGATGCATCTGTTATCTACCCATCCGGCGTTGGCGCAAAAATTACCAATACCAATACCTTCACGCTAAAATCAGGTAACAACAGTTCCGCAGCAATTGGCCCCCTTGGGTCGGGTGCCGCCTGCGTTGGTAATTTTAGCGTTGAGCGTTATATATCCGGTGGCACAGGTTTCAGGGGTTACAGGTTAGCATCGTCGCCGGTTTATGGCAATACCGTTGGCACAACCAATGTTTACAGCATAAATTATTTACAACACAGTGCGTACATTACCGGCACCACCGGCACCACCGGCGGTTTTGACAAAGCTGGTAACCCAACGCTTTATTTATACCGCGAAAACATGCCGTCATCAAATGCTTCATTCACCAGCGGCAATTTCAGGGGGATAAATACTATAGGTACCGGCACTAATTACAGCTATTTAATTGATGGCGACGGCCCTACTCCGTTCAATATCCCGGCCGGGGCAGGCTTTTTATTCTTTTTCAGGGGAGACCGGGCCGCCGATGTACTCGCCAATGAAACAGTACCCACCTATGTGTCAACACCGGCCACATTAACAACTACCGGTATTTTAAACCAGGGTAATATCGACGTAAAAGAATGGTACGGCGCCAGCGATTTAAAGGCTACAAACACGGGCTATACACTGGTTGGCAATCCCTATGCCAGCTCAATAAACCTCGATACTTACAACGGCGCCAACGGCACAACCGGCATTATCGGTACCGGCCTGTTCCCCAATATTTATGTGCTTAACCCCATCACCAAAAACTACGGCATATACAATCCAACTAATCCGTCGTTTGCCATAAACGGCGCCAGCAATATAATAGTAAGCGGTCAGGGCTTTTTTGTGCAGGCCGACCCATCTGCAGGCGCAGCATCGCTACGGTTTACCGAAGCTGCCAAAATACCCGACGTACAGGCTACACCAGGCCCCAACGGCAACTTTTTGATGGGCATGCCCGCCGGCCCTTACGATGTGCGCCAAATACTGCGTATAAAACTGGTTATCGATAGCTTTAACTACGATGATATTGCCATAGCCTTTAATTCACACTCTTCCTCGAAATATAACAGGCAGGAAGATTCCGAATACCTGGCTGGCATGAGCGCTGCCGAGGGATTGGCAAGTTTCTCAACGGATAACGTCCCGGTTCCCCTATCGATAAATTTTTTACCGCTGCCTAAAAAAACTTCGCAAGTTATCAGGCTAAAGGTTGATGCAACAAACAGCGGGCGGCTCACGCTACAGAAAACAATGCTCGACCCGCTGCCAAAAATATATGAGCTTTGGCTGATGGATCGTTACAGGAAAGATTCGCTGGATATACGTAATAATAATTCGTATGTATTTGATATCAACAAAGCCGATACCGGCAGCTACGGCAATAACCGTTTTGCCATTGTAGTAAGGCAAAATCCGGCGTTGGGCTTACACCTGCTCAACTTTACGGCAACCAAAGCTACCGATGGCGCTCAAACTGCCTGGAAAACCGAGAACGAAGAAAACTATACCAATTTTACGGTTGAGAGAAGCACGGATAACGGCGTTACTTTTGATGTAATGGGCGGCCTTGCATCAAATTCACAGGGCGTATACAACTTTACCGACAAAAAGCCAGTTAATAATGCAGTGGATATTTATCGCCTAAAAATTGAGGATTTAAACGGCACCATCAGCTACTCAAAAGCAATTGCCTTAAGCTATGGCAATGCGCCTGCCGCCACAGCCGTGGCTAATACCAAAATCAGTGTCTATCCAAACCCGGCGACCGGCATTATCAACATGTCAATCGGG
>JBDUDE010000495.1:0-4117 GCA_040003105.1 Mucilaginibacter sp.
GTATTCTTAGGCGAAACGCCAAACTTTTGCTTGTAAACTTTCGAAAAATGGGATATGTTTTCGAACCCGCTGCTATAGGCCACCAGCGACACCGGATCGCATGATTTTTTTAGCTGATATTCAGCGTACTCCAACCGGCGGTTTATCTGCCACTTTACGGGAGTAGTTTGAAAGCGTTCGGTAAACTCTTTCTTAAATGCACTTACGCTTCTGCCCGTGAGTTTTGCCATATCGGTTATTGACAACTGCCTGTTAAAATTGCTTTCCATAAAGTACGCCAGGTCAACCTTCCTTTCACTAACCAGGTATTTTAGAAAAGCAACAAAGGTGTTTGTTCGGTCGCCTGACAAGATTTGCAGCAGTGTTTGATGGGCTGCAAATTTCACAATGCACCTTGAATATTCCTGCGGGTTCAAAATATGCTGGATTACCTGTTTGATGTTGGCATTTATGAATTCGGTTGTTTTAAATGTAAACGGCGGCATATCGGCACAAAACTTCTCGTACCTAACCACGGGGACGTGGCTTTCTAAAAAGTAGTCGACAAACTCATTCTCCATAAAAATGAGCAGGCTGGTATAATCATCCGATGGAAATATCTGGTAATTGCCGCGTCGTCTGAAATGTATATCCCCGGCCTTAAGGCGGTGCACGGTGCTCCCATACCAAACCTCAATAGAGCCGGTTAAAACGAACTCGAGGCAATGGACGGTTTGCAGGGCGTCATCACAACTAAAGGGCCGCTTTTTATCAATAAGCACAGCATACATATCTGATAGTCTCAACCTGATATGTGTATGGTGATTCAGGAGGTCTTTAGGTATTTGTATCATCGTAACAAATTAACTTCCACTAATCTACAGCTTGCGCTGCTCTCTTTTTAATTTTTTGGAAATTGTAACAAACGGATGATAAAACCTGAATCATCTCATCTACATCAAAATCAAATAATTAATTCCAAAACTGAAATACGCTGGTTATAAACAAGTTAAAGAAATTTATCTAAAAACATCGAAATTATTAACGGTTGATTATCAGTTACTTACATTTATGTAAAAAGTAAAATGCTTGATAGTCAGCATATTTCACAGCGTTCCGGATGCTCGCGTGAAAAAGTGGAACGCTTGCGGGCGCGTAACCCTCGCTATCCCAGCCAAAAAGTGTTAATACCTTGTTTTTAATAATTATTTGATTAATAAATACTTATGAAAAAAACCCGAAAATTGTGTTAACACCTGTTAATACCTTGTGCAACTTATCCCAGCCCTTTTTTGGTAGAAATATTAAGTGTATCCTGCAGTTGGCCGACATTTTCTCCCAGAGAAATCATTGTGCTATGGTGACAATATCAACAGCGGCGTAAGTCATCTTCCGACTTTACTGACTTTCGGCCTTTCCCGACTTATTGTAACAAATCCATGATAATACCCCGCTTACGATCAGGGTTTTCGCTAATGTTTAATATATTTAGCTCCGTAACTGACTAAACTATTAACATGAAAAAACTTTTACTTCTTGGCTGCGCCATGTTGTTTGCCCTACTATGCCGGGCGCAGCAAACTTTCCCGGTAAACGGCGCCTGGGACATCCGACCCGGACAGTATGCATTTACCAATGCCACCATTGTTGTAAATGCCGACCAAACCATTACTAACGGCGTTTTATTGATTAAAGACAGGCAGATTGAAGCTGTCAGCGCGGATGTTAAAGTCCCCAAAGGCTATGTAATTATCGACCTGAAAGGCAAGTACATTTACCCCAGTCTTGTTGATGCTTACACCGGCTACGGCATCCCCGATGCACCAAGGGCAGCATTTACCCAGGGCGGTTTTGGTCGTGCAGCTGTACCGGTTTCAACCAAACCCGGCGCTTATGGTTGGAACGAGGCCATTAAGCCCGAAATGAATGTAAAGGCTGTGTTTCATGCCGATGACTCAAAAGCCGAAGACTTTAAAAAGAACGGCTTTGGTACCGTGCACGCCGTAATACGCGATGGCATTGCCCGCGGCACATCGGCGGTGGTTACCCTGGGTAACGAGCGCGATAACTTTGTAATATTGAACGACCAGGCTGCGGCCAACTATTCGTTTAGCAAAGGTACTGCCGCAACTAACTACCCATCATCATTAATGGGTGCAATAGCGTTACTCCGCCAAACTTATTATGATGCACAGTGGTACAAAAATCAAAAAGAGGAATACAATATTTCGCTTGATGAATTTAACCGTACACAGGCGCTCCCCCAGGTATTTGAAGTTGGGGACCCGCTTAGCGTGTTGCGCGCCAATAAAATAGGCAAGGAATTTGGCAAGCAATATATTTTTAAAACCGATGGGCAGGAGTACCGCCGTATTGACGCCATGAAGGCAACAGGCGGCAGCTTTATTATCCCGCTTACCTTCCCCGAAGCATTTGACGTGGAGGACCCGATTGATGCCCGCAATGTAAGCTATGCCCAAATGAAGGATTGGGAACTGGCCCCAACTAACCCTGCGGTTATGGAAAAGGCAGGTATAAAGTTCGCCATTACATCGTACGGCTTAACGAACGCCCGCGATTTTTGGACAAACCTGCGCACCGCGCTTGACAATGGCCTAACCGAAAAACAAGCGCTAAACTCGTTAACTACCATCCCAGCCGAAATGCTGGGCGTGGGTGATAAGGTGGGCTCCCTTGCTAAAGGTAAAATGGCAAACTTCATTATCACGTCTGACGATTTATTTAAAAAAGACAACGTAATTTATGAAAACTGGGTTGAAGGCCGTCAATACGTAGTGAGCAAGGTGGACGTAACCGACCTGCGTGGCAACTACAGCTTTGCCAGCGATGCCTTGCAAAATGTGGTGCTGAAAATAGGCGGTACACCGGGCGCATACAATGTGAACCTGGAACGTACCGGCGCCGACAGCACCAAAGCAACCGGCACCATTACCCGCACCGGCGATATGGTTAGCATCTACTTCGACCTGAAAAGCAAGCCTGCGGGTAACGTTAGGCTGAATGGTTACATCACCAAAACATCGCCATTAACCTTTAATGGCAGTGGTATTTTGCCCGATGGCAGCGAGATAAAATGGAGTGCGGCCTATACCGGTCCTGCATCGCCCGACCGTAACCGCAACGACGTGCCAAAAGCAAATAATATTGCCGGGCCGGTGATTTACCCGTTTATGGCCTACGGCACTACCGAATTGCCAAAAGCAGAATCGGTGCTGTTTAAAAACGCCACGGTTTGGACCAGCGATAAAGACGGCATCCTTAAAAATACCGACGTATTGATTGAAAACGGTAAAATAAAAGCCATAGGCAAGGGTCTTGCGCCGGGCGCTGCCAAAGTTATCGATGCCACCGGCAAGCATCTTTCGCCGGGTATTGTTGATGAGCACTCGCACATTGCGGGCAGCGGCAGCATAAACGAAGGCACCCAGGCGGTAAGCGCCGAGGTTAGGATTGCCGACATTTTAAACTCGGAAGATATTAATATTTACCGCCAGCTGGCCGGCGGGGTTACTACGTCACATATCCTGCATGGCTCGGCCAACCCGATAGGCGGCCAAACACAGTTGATAAAACATCGCTGGGGTGTATTGCCTGATGATATGAAGTTTGAAGGCGCCGACGGCTTTATCAAATTCGCCCTTGGCGAAAACGTTAAAGGCAGCAACAATGGGCCATCAACCGGAGCCGCAAGATTCCCGCAAACACGTATGGGCGTTGAGGAAGTTTACGTTGATGAATTTACCCGCGCCAAAGAATACAAGGCCGCACGCCTTGCAAAAGGCAATAATGTTCGCCGCGATATTGAGCTGGATGCCATTGTGGAGATATTGGATGGTAAACGCTTTATTACCTGCCATTCCTACGTGCAGTCAGAAATTAACATGCTGATGCATGTTGCAGACTCGATGGGTTTCAAGATAAACACCTTTACCCACATTTTGGAAGGCTACAAAATGGCTGATAAAATGAAAGCACACGGCATAGCCGGTTCAACCTTTAGCGACTGGTGGGCTTACAAAAACGAAGTTGCCGAAGCTATACCTTATAATGGTAAGCTGATGCATGATGCCGGCGTAATTGTTGCCTTTAACTCCGACGATGAAGAAATGGCGCGCCG
>JBDUDE010000315.1:0-4115 GCA_040003105.1 Mucilaginibacter sp.
GTAGCCAATGTGCGGCAAGACCTGGCGGGTGTGGTTGTATAATTTTTCCTGCCGCTCAATGGTGTAAACCTTTGCGCCAAGTTCTAACAGCACACAGGTTTGATAGCCGCTGCCGGTGCCTATTTCCAGCACCTTGTCGCCCTTGTTAATATGTAACAACTGGCTTTGATAGGCAACAGTATAAGGCTGTGAAATGGTTTGCCCCTCGCCAATCGGGAAAGCAATATCCTTGTAAGCCTGGTTCCAGAAGGTTTCGTCGAAAAAGTAGTGACGTTTAACGTTACCGATTGCCTGTAGCACGTTTTCATCATCAATCCCTTTTTTCCTTAATTCTTCAACCAGCTTTTTGCGGGCACCCTTCTCGCGATAATTGTCGGTATACTTATAGGCCATTTCAAGGCTAAGTTAATTAGTATTTCCAATTAAATTGCCGTTAAACCTATAATTGCGTATTTGAAATTTTATCAGGCTGATTTAGCGGCCATTATTTTTTCAAGATTGTTCCATCTCTGTCGTCGGAATATGCAATACAGGAAAATTAACCGAGTTAGCGATAAAACACATTTTATTCGCCTCGTGATGCAGTTTGTTAGCCTGTTCAATCATCGATTCATCGGTTACAATTACATTTGGGTAAAGCGTAACCTCTTTAAAATATCCGCCACCATTGGTAGTTTCAATCATAACACCAGCTGCTTCGTCAGTATATTCAACTACAACAACCCCATTTACGCTACACAAATGCAAATACCAAAGCATATGGCAGGAGGAAAGCGATGCCACCAACAACTCCTCCGGGTTATATCTTGTTTTGTCTCCGCGAAATGATGGGTCGGATGATCCGGGGATTTCGGGTTTGCCATCAACGGTTACGGTGTGGTTGCGTTGATATCCGCGATAATCGGCAGTGCCTTTGCCTTCGTTGCCTATCCAGGTAACGGTGGCTTTATAATTGTGTTCGCTCATAAATCAATATTTTACACAAAGGTATTACGCAGGAAAAAGAAAATCTTGTAAAAGAATGCTATTTAACCAGGTGCGCCGGGGTTAGGGCGTACATTTTTTTAAACTGCTTATGAAAATGACTGTGGTCGAAAAAGCCAGACTCGAGGGAGGTAGCGGCAGGCTTTACACCTTCGCGCAAAAGCTCACGGCTGTATTCCATCCTGCATTGCTGGATATAAGCGTTCACGGTAAGCCCGGTTGATTGTTTGAATAGCCGTTGAAAATGAAAATGACTGACGTTACAAGCGTCGGCCAATTGGGCGATGGTAAGCTTTTCATCAATATGCTGATGAATGTAAAGTACAGCTGCCTCAACCCTTTCGTTTAGCAATAAACTTACAGTTTTATGCTCATGGCCGGTCAGTAATTCATCAGCAATATCGTTTATAACCGTGCAATACCCCGCTTCGCTCTCCAATGCTTTTAGCTTTTCGTATAATTCACCCATCCGGGGATAAACTTTGGCATTTGCCGATTTATCAAAATAAGTAACCCGCTTATCGTCATCCTTAAAATTGAATAGCCTCACCGGCAAAAACATTACCCGGTAACAGCAATCCGTATTGTTCAGTACGCCGTTATAGTGGGCAGTAAAAGCATTCACTATAAACACCTGCGCAGCCTTAACCACAACCTCATCATCCCTGAAAATATATTTCATGGCACCTGAATCGACAATAATTATCGTATAGCTATCATGAAAATGCCAGGGATAAACATGTGAAGACAGTATTCCCTCAAAAATTTCGGCATCAAATATTTTGCGATAGCTTACCTGTTCCTTTTGCATCTTGCATTAATACGGGTCGACATCCGGCTGCACAATGCTGCCCTTACTTAGTTTTGTGGTTTGAAACTGGGTTATCACATCCCTCACAATCGTTTTTGCTTTATTGATGGATACGGCATCCTTCTCAAACTTAAGCATTATGGTTTTTATGTAATAGTTCCGTATCCGGCTCACCAGTGGCGACTCAGGCCCTATCACCCTGTCGTCAAATTGCTTACGTAATTCCCTGGCAAGGTAGATAGCCTGGTTATTAACTATTTCAGGGTCCTTGTGCTTTATATCAAGACTTATGATGCGGTAAAACGGCGGGTATTTAAAACTCCGGCGCTCTTCCATTTCGGTAAAATAAAGGTCTTTATAATCGTTTTCTATTACCTGTTTTATAACCCGGTGACTGGGGTCGTATGTTTGTATTACCACTTTGCCCTGCTTACCACGGCGCCCTGCTCTGCCACTCACCTGCGCCAGCATTTGGTAACTGCGCTCGTTTGCACGGTAATCAGGAAATTTCAGCAAGCTATCGGCATTAATGATACCTATTACCGTAACATCCGAAAAATCCAAACCTTTGGCAACCATTTGCGTGCCCACCAATATGTCAATTTTTTTCTCCTCCAGGTTGTTCAGAATGGTTTGTAATGAGTTGCGTGAACGGGTAGTATCCAAATCCATGCGTTGAATACGGGCCTCCGGCAATATCATCAGTAATTCATCCTCCACTTTTTCGGTGCCAAAGCCTTTATATTCCAAATGGGTTGAGCCGCAGGCGGGACAAATATTCGGTGCATCGTCCTTGTAGCCGCAATAATGGCAATGTAGTTTGCCGCTGCTTTTATGGTAGGTAAGGCTTACATCGCAGTTGATGCACTTAGGCGTATAGGCGCATATTTTACACATCAGCAACGGTGCATACCCGCGGCGGTTTTGGAAAAGGATAACCTGCTCCTTTTTTTCGATGGCTGCGTTTATATCAGCCATCAATACGCTGGTAAAGTGCGATTGGATAGTTTTTTGTTTAGTTTCAACCGCAATACTCACTACCTCAATTTCGGGCAGCTTTACACCGCCATATCTTTCGGTTAGTTCAACCAGGCCGTACTTTTTTATTCTTGCGTTGTAATAACTCTCAAACGATGGCGTGGCCGAACCAAGCAAAACTTTACCTTTGTGCATGTTCGCCAAAAATATGGCGGCATCGCGGGCATTGTAGCGCGGTGCGGGGTCGAATTGCTTGTACGATGTTTCGTGTTCTTCATCAACAATTATGAGCCCCAAATCCTTAAATGGCAAAAATACCGCCGAGCGGGCGCCGAGCAGCACTTTATATTCGCCATTAATAACCTTTTGCCAAACTTCCACCCGTTCGTTATCATTAAAGCGCGAGTGGTAAATACCGATACTAGCGCCAAAGTATACCCGCAAGCGTTCAATAATATGCGTGGTTAAGGCAATCTCAGGCAACAGGTATAAAACCTGCCGGCCCGAGTTTATCATCTCCTCAATCAGCCTGATGTATATCTGTGTTTTGCCGGATGAGGTTACCCCATGCAGCAACACCACATCCATCTGCTTAAAATAATCTTTAACTTCAATAAGGGCAGTATTTTGCTGTTCACTCAATTGAAAGTTGCTGTAAACCTCGTCTTCCTCAAAAAACAAGCGGCTTACATTTTTCTCTTCTCTAAAAAACACATCCTTCTCTTCCAGCGATTTAATGCTTGTCGCCCCTGCCCCGCTTTCTTCAATCAGCTCGTTTTTGGTGATGCTTTTTTGATGACGGGCCAATTTAATATAAGCCAATACCGCGTCGGCTTGTTTGGGCGCGCGTTTTTCTAAAATGCCAAATAAGTCTCTTAAATTATCCTGATTTTGGTAAACCGGGTTCAATGTAATAAAACTGCGGGTACGCGGCTTGTAGCGTTCGCTTACTTCTTCTGATATATGGATGATATTTTTCTCAAACAGCGATTTCAAAATCGGCATCACCGTTTTTTGGCCCAATAGCTTCACGATATCGCTGACCGTTAGTTCGGGTTGTAGGTCAAGCGCTTCAACAATCAAATACTCTTTGTCATGCAATTGCGTGCGGTCGACTTCAATCTCCTTATTCAGTACAATTTTTGTTTCGCTGGCCAGCTTTAGGGCTGATGGCAGCGCAGCGTTCATCACCTCGCCTAACGTGCACATGTAATAGTCGGCCATCCAATACCAAAACTTTAACTGTTCGGCAGTTACAACCGGGCGGTCATCCAGTATCTCAATAACATATTTAGCCTGGTATTTTTCGGGCGCCAGTTTGCCAATCGATGCTATTATCGCC